>NZ_DAMBUH010000020.1:48146-48388 GCF_032053605.1 Tianweitania sp. | reverse complement strand
CGGCAAGCCGGCGGCGAAAGCCCGACAGCGGCAGCGGCTCCCCGGGCACCCGCCGAATGCGGCAGCGCACGAGGAAATCCTGATACAGCACGGCATCGGAGCGGAAGGCGGCATCCGGGTCTTCGATGATCTCGCGCAGCACCGTATCGATGCCGGCCTCACGCTCGGCCTCGTCGATGATCGCGAACACCGGTTCGGCGACAGGTTCAGGCGCAGGTTTGGGCCGCGACAGCTGCGCCAAA
>NZ_DAMBUH010000020.1:39372-48038 GCF_032053605.1 Tianweitania sp. | reverse complement strand
GGGGCGGCGCGACAGGGCTGGTCCTAAGGCAACGAAGTGGCCGCGCGCCAGATCGCGGAACTGCTCGGCCTGCCTGCGGTCCATGCCGAGGAGATCGGCGGCGCGGGCCATGTCGATATCGAGAAAGGTGCGGCCCATCAGGAAGTTCGAGGCTTCCGCCGCGACGTTCTTGGCGAGCTTGGCCAGCCGCTGCGTGGCGATCACGCCGGCCAGACCGCGCTTGCGACCGCGGCACATCAGGTTGGTCATGGCGCCGAGCGACAGCTTGCGCGCTTCGTCCGAAACCTCGCCCGCAACGGCCGGTGCAAACAGCTGCGCCTCGTCCACCACGACAAGCACGGGATACCAATGATCGCGCTCGGCATCGAACATGCCGCCGAGAAAGGCCGCCGCGGCCCGCATCTGCTGCTCGACATCGAGGCCTTCAAGGTTGAGCACCACGGATACGCGATGTTCGCGCACACGACCGGCAATGCGCGTCAGTTCGGCTTCGGTGCGCGCGGCGTCGACGACCTGATGGCCGAATCGGTCCGCCAGCGTCACGAAGTCGCCTTCGGGATCGATGATGCATTGCTGCACCCAGGGTGCGCTTTGTTCCAGCAAACGGCGCAGCAGATGCGACTTGCCGGAGCCGGAATTGCCCTGCACCAGCAGGCGCGTCGCCAGCAATTCCTCAAGATCCAGCTCGGCGGCGGCACCGCGAGCCGCAGCGCCCATATCGATGTTGACCTTCATCCAGCGCCCCTTCTGAGGCAGTCCCTTAGCATCCAGCGCCGGGGAAGGCGAAAGATCGCTGCGGGATTCCCACAGGCACGATGGCGCAGTCGGCTCAGCGCTTCTGTTGCGCGCGCCACTCGGCAAACAGCGTGAGGTTGGTCTCGTCGGTGGCGGGATAAAGGCCGGTGATCGTGTGACCCTGTTTGACGCGTTCCACCACGAAGTCCTCGTAAGCCGTCATTTCCACCGCTTCATCGGCAATCTCGTCGGCGATAGCAGCGGGAATGACGATCACGCTGTCGTCGTCGCCCACGAGAACATCGCCTGGAAACACGGCAACATCGCCGCAGCCGATCGGACCGTTCAGCTCGATGGCTTCATGCAGCGTCAGGTTGGTCGGGCTTGACGGGCGGTTATGATAGGCGGGGATATCGAGTTCGCCAATCACCATCGAGTCGCGAAAGCCGCCGTCGGTCACTACGCCCGCGCCGCCGCGCATCATCAGCCGGGTGATCAGGATGTCGCCGGCACTTGCCGCGCGCGGGTCTTTGCGGCTGTCCATGACGAGCACGCAGCCCTCCGGACAGGTCTCGATCGCCACACGCTGCGGGTGTTTCGGGTCGCGAAACACGCTCATCGGGTTACGGTCTTCGCGGGCTGGAATGTAGCGCAGGGTGAAAGCGGGCCCGACCATGTTGCGGCCTTTGGCGCGCACTGGCCGCACGTCCTGGATGGTCTGGTTACGCAAACCGCGTTTGTAGAGCGCCGAGCACAAGGTCGCCACCGACACGCCCATCAGCTTCTCGCGTGTCCCTTCGTTCATCGTGGTCATGTCAGATCCCTAGTTGATCACCGGCTCGCCCACCGGACGGCCGAATTCGCTGCGCAGAAAATCGAAGTCGCAACCCTTGTCGGCCTGTTCGATATGTTTGGAGAACATGAAGCCGTAGCCGCGCTCATAATGAGGCTGCGGCGCAACCCAGGCGGCGCGGCGCGCTTCCAGTTCCGCTTCGTCCACCTTCATGTCCAACCGCCTGTTGGGAACATCCAGTTCCACCAGATCGCCCGTGCGCAGCAAAGCGAGCGGCCCGCCGACATAGGCTTCCGGCGCGACATGCAGCACGCAGGCGCCGAAGGATGTGCCGGACATGCGCGCATCCGATAAGCGCACCATGTCGCGCAGACCGAGCTTCATGAGCGCTTTCGGCATCGGGATCATGCCCCATTCCGGCATGCCCGGTCCACCCTGCGGGCCGGCATTGCGGAGCACCAGCACGGAGTCCGGCGTCATCGGATAATCGGGATCGTCGATGATCTTCTTAAGCTCAGCATAGCTGTCGGCAACCAGCGCCGGGCCGACATGCCTATGGAACTTCGGATCGCAGGCTGCGGGCTTGATCACCGCGCCATCCGGGCAAAGATTGCCCTTCAATACCGCCAGCGATCCTTCTCGGTAAACCGGGTTCGACAACGGCCGGATGACGTCCTCGTTGTAGATCTTCACTTGGTCCAGCCCGTCCGTCAGCGGCTTGCCGGTGACGGTGATGGCGGAAGGATCGAGCTTGTCGCCGAGCTGCTTCATCAGCGCGCGCAAACCACCCGCATAATAGAAGTCCTCCATCAGATAGGTGGTGCCGGACGGCCGGATGTTGGCGATCACCGGCGTGGTACGGCCGACACGATCGAGATCGTCCAGCTCGAGCGGAATCCCGGCACGCCGCGCCATGGCGATAAGATGGATGATCGCGTTGGTGGAACAGCCCGTTGCCATAGCGACCGTGACGGCATTGGTGACGGATGTCGGCGTGATGATCTTGTCCGGCGTCAGGTCTTCCCACACCATATCAACGATGCGCCGGCCGCATTGCGTCGACATGCGCTGGTGTCCGGCGTCAGCGGCAGGGATCGAGGACGCGCCCGGCAGGGTCAGGCCCATCGCTTCGGCAATCGCCGTCATGGTGGAAGCCGTGCCCATCGTCATGCAATGTCCGTAGGACCTGGCAATGCCGCCTTCGATGCCGGTCCATTCTTCCTTCGTGATGGTGCCGGCGCGCCGCTCATCCCAATATTTGAAGCCGTCGGTGCCCGAACCCAGATACTTGCCGGCATAATTGCCGCGCAGCATGGGACCTGCCGGCAAGAAGATGAAGGGGATGTTCATCGAGGTGGCGCCCATGACGAGGCCCGGCGTAGTCTTGTCGCAACCTCCCATCAGCACCGCGCCGTCGATCGGATGCGAGCGCAGCAGCTCCTCCGCCTCCATTGCCAGCATGTTGCGATAAAGCATGGTGGTCGGCTTCACGAAGTTTTCCGACAAGGACAGCGCCGGCAGTTCCATCGGGAAACCGCCGCTCTGCAGGATGCCGCGCTTCACCCATTCCACGCGGTCCTTGAAGTGCATGTGGCAGGGCTGTGCGTCCGACCAGGTGTTGAGGATGGCAATGATCGGCCGTCCTTCCCAATCTGCGGGATCATAGCCCATCTGCATGGTGCGGGAGCGATGGCCGAACGAACGCTGATCGTCCGGCACCATCCAGCGGGCCGAACGTAGCTCGGCATAGGTCTTGCGCTTAGACATGATGAAAAGTCCTCCCGTTTGATGCCGGGTCGTTGGATGCGGAAGCCTTCGGATAAGTCGGCGTAAGACCGCTCACTCCTTCATGCCCCATTTCTGGATTGTATGGCGCTCCAGCGTCTGAAACACGAGATTTTCGACGATGAGCCCGATGACGATCACGGTCAGAAGACCGGCGAACACGGCGGGAATGTCGAGCAGGTTGCGATTTTCGAAAATGAACCAGCCAAGCCCACCTTGGCCCGAAGACACGCCGAACACCAGCTCCGCCGCAATCAGCGTACGCCAGGCAAAAGCCCAGCCGATCTTGAGGCCGGTCAGGATCGACGGGAAAGCGGCCGGCACGAGGATGCGGGTGACATAGGCAAAGCCGGTCAGCCCGTAATTCGCCCCCACCATGCGCAAGGTGCGCGACACACCGAGAAAGCCGGCATGGGTATTGAGCGCAACCGCCCAAAGCACGGAATGAACCAGCACGAAAACCAGGCTCGACGCGCCAAGCCCGAACCAGATCAGCGCCAGCGGCAGAAGCGAGATGGCCGGCAGCGGGTTGAACATTGCCGTCATGGTTTCAAGGAAATCCGTGCCGATGCGCGTGTTGATCGCAAGCACGGTAAGGAGGGCGGCCAGCAGTGTACCGACGGCATAGCCCATCAGCAGAATCTTCAGCGTCGTCCCGATGCGCGCCGGCAAAGTGCCATCGGCGAAGCGGTCGACCAGCGTTGTCAGCGTGTCCGACAGTGTGGGGAACAGCAGCGGGTTGTCGAGATAGCTGGCATAAATCTGCCAGATTGCGGCGAGCACCAGGATCAGCAGCGTCTTGCGGACGGCGCTGATGCCCCAGATGAGTTCGACAGGCCCGAGCTTCTGTTCCACGGCTGCCATGTGGGCGCCGGGCGTACCGGCAATGGCACCGGCGTCGGCAAGGAGGATCTGCGGTTTCGCCATGGCGCTTACTCCCTGTGGCCGGGTTCGGGGAAAAGGAGGTCGTGGATTTCGCGCTCCAGCGCACCGGCGCTGCCGTCTTCCACATTGGCTTGATCGACATCCACCACCTCGGCCTTCACGCGGCCCGGATGCGGCGAAAGAAGCAGGATGCGGTTGGAGATCTTGATCGCTTCGGCGATCGAGTGGGTGACGAAGATCACGGTGAACTTCGTGTCTTCCCAAAGCTGCAGCAACTCGTCCTGCATCTGCCGGCGCGTCAGCGCATCGAGCGCGGCGAACGGTTCGTCCATCAACAGGATGTCGGGCTGCATCGCCATGCCGCGCGCGATCGCCACGCGCTGCTTCATGCCGCCGGAGAGCGTATGCGGATAACTGTCGACGGCCCGCGTCAGCTTGACCTTGTCGATATAAGAGCGGGCAAGCTCTTCGGCTTCCTTGGCCGGCAGCTTGCGCGCGACGGTAAGCGGAAACATGACGTTTTCCAGCACCGTTTTCCAGGGCATCAGCTGGTCGAATTCCTGGAACACCATCATCCGGTCGGGTCCGGGCTTGGTGACCTGCCGGCCGTTGATGTGGATCTCGCCGGCCACCGGCTTCATGTAGCCGCCCACCGCCTTCAACAGCGTCGACTTTCCGCAACCGGACGGCCCGAGCAGTACGAAGCGGTCGGACTGGCGCACCTCGAAGCTGACATTCTCGGTGGCGGTGATCAGCAGGTTCGGCGTCTTGTAGCGCAGCGTGACATTGCGCACGCTCAGCAGCGGCGGCGAATTGGTGCCGGCAACAGGCACAGCGCCAGCCGGAGACTCTACGGCTTGAAGCATGGGTTCGACCTCTCGGAACTCATTCACTGAAAGAAAGCGGGCCGGCAAGAGATGCCGGCACCGATCGAAGGCTTGAAAGCCCTGGCGTTCAGTTGCCGTTGAGGTCGGCCGACTCCGGCAGGTAATAATCGGTCCAGGCCGATGGCATGGTCTTCAGCGTGCCGATCTTGTGGAGATGGGTTGCAAACGCCATCGTGCCCTGCGGGTCGGTGCGGAACTCGTCCATCATGTGCGGCTCCTTCATCATGGCCATCAGGTCCTCGATGGAGGTCTTGTCGCCCGACACCGACTTGTAGGCTTCCAGCGCGGTCTTCGGATCGGCCTTGATCATCTCGATCGCTTCCTTTGTGGCTTCGCGAACCGCCTTGATGATCACCGGGTTCTTTTCGGCAAAGTCGGTGGTCGTGAAGAAGGTCGCCTGCGTCAGCGACGAGCCGAGGATTTCGCGCGAGTCCGTAACCTTATGCACGCCCTGCTGCTTCAGCTCGGTGTACTGGAAGGGCGGGGCGGAGAAGTGGTTCTTCACCTCGTGATTGGCATTGGCGATAGCCGCCACCGCATCCGGATGGCCGAGCTGGACGGTGTTGGGGTCGAACTTCTTGACCTGATCGTCGCCATACTTCTTTGCCGCTGCGATCTGCAGCAGGATCGCTTGCGTGGACACGCCGACCGTCGGCACCGCGATCTTGTCCTGAGGACCGATATCGTCCAGCGTTTTGATGCGCGGATCGTTGGACACCATGATCACCGGCTGGGCCGAGCTCGTGATGATGCCCTTCACCTTGCCGCGGGTGCGGTCCCACAGCAGCAAGAGGTTGCCGGTGCCCGTGTTGACGATATCGACGCCGCCGGCCAGCAGCGCGTCGGTCTGGGCGCCACCGCCCGAAAAGGTGCGCCATTCCACCGTGACGTCTTTGACCCCGTCTTCCGCAGCGTGCTTCTCGATCAGCTTCTGCGTCTCCATCAGGTGGCTGGCGAGATAAAGAATGCCGGGCTGGCGCGTGATGGAGATGTCGGTCTTTTCTTGAGCCCTGGCGCTCGTTGCACCACCCACAATCAGGGCAAGCGCGGCCAAGCCGCTGAACAGCGTTTTCATGGATGATCCTCCCGTTAACGGCGATGGACGCCGTCCTGCCTCCCTGCAGGTTCGCTAAAGATACACTAAAACATCAGTGCATCAACCCCGCATCCTCTGCTAGGATGACGGCGACGCAGGAGATTCTGGAAACGATGCGGAAATCGACGATCAGCCTCGACCGCTCCCGGCAGGTGGCGGTGCAGGTGCACGAGATCCTGAAGGAGCGGATCCTGTCGGTGATCCTCACGCCGGGAACGGTGCTGTCGCGGTTGTCGCTACAGGAAGAATTCGGCGTCAGCCAGACGCCGGTTCGCGATGCGCTTTTGCGTTTGCAGGAAGAAGGCCTGGTCGACATCTTCCCGCAACATGCGACGCTAGTGTCACGTATCGATGTCGCCCATGCCCGGCAGGCGCAGTTCCTGCGCTTGTCCATTGAGCTGGAAATGGCCCGCCGCGTAGCTTCGGAAACGCCGGATGAAACCGCCGACGCCTTGGCCGAGATTCTCCGACAACAGGAACACGTCGCCAATCCCGCGACCTATGACCGGTTCGACGCGCTCGACCGCGATTTCCACCGCGTTCTGTATGATCAAAGCGGCAATGCCGGTCTGTGGCGGGTGATGCGGGCGCAGTCCACCCATCTCGACCGCCTGCGCCGCCTCAACCTTCCCATGCCCGGCAAGATGCAGGCCGTGCTCAGCGATCACCGCGCCATCGTGGATGCCATCCGCGGCCGCAACGCCGGCGGCGCGGCCGAAAAGGCGATGCGCCAACACCTGTCTGGCACTCTGGCGATTGTGGATGCCATCACCGCCAAACATCCTGAATTCATCATCGATGAGGATGGTTTCGTGCCGGACGCCGTGGTTTTGGCAGGATGATGCGTGTTTTGCCCAGTTTCGCGCCAATCCGCTCAATTTGAAGCAGTCTGCTTACGTGTTCATTTAAGATGGCGTGGTTGATGGGGGTTGGAGTGTGCCTATGAACTCGACCCACGAAGACGCGAGATTAAACGCGCTATACCAGCTGAACCTGCTGGATACGCCGCCCAACGAAGCGTTCGATCGCATCACGCGCATGGCGGCGCAGCTGTTCAACCTGCCGATCTCGGCGGTGTCGCTGACCGATCGCGACCGGCAATGGTTCAAGTCCAGAGTCGGCGTGGATCATACGTCCATTCCACGCCACAAGGCACCCTGTGGCGCGGTGGCAGACGACAACGCATTCCTCGTCATTCCCGACCTGCTCGACAATCCCTGTTACGCCACCAGCGTTCTGGCTGGCTCCGGCGTGCGGTTTTATGCCGGCGCGCCGCTCACCACGCGAGATGGCTTTTCGCTCGGCGCTTTGTGCGTGCTGGGCATGGAGCCGAGAACGATCACGCAGGCCGAGCAAGGAGCCTTGAGCGACCTGGCGCAGATCGTGATGTCGCAGATCGAACTGCAGCACGCTTTCGGCCGCATCGATCCGGTCAGCGGACTTCCAAGCCGCACGCAGTTCCTCGATGATGTGGCCGATCTCGCGCGCGATCATCCCGGCGAAGAGCGCCTGGCCGTGCTGGTGGATCTCGCCCGCAACCACGAAGTCGATAGCGGCATGCGGGTGATGGGCCCGACCTATATCGACGACATGGTTCGTGAAGGCGCGCGTTTGCTGCGCGGCGCTTTGTCCGCGAAGCAGACGGCCTATCATGTCGCCGGCACGCAATTCGCTTTTCTGGCGCCGGAAGGCGTGGACAAGGCCCGCTTCGTCAGGCAGCTGCGCCCCGCCGTCCAGCGGCTTGAAGAGCAACTGAGCAGCCGCTTCGTGATGACGGCCGCCGTTGGCGTCGCACCCTTCATCCTCGGAACCAATACCGCAGCCGATGTTCTGCGCTCCGCTTACGGCGCCGCCCAGGATGCCCGACTGGCCGGCCGCTCCGTGACTGTGTATTCGACCTCCAAGGACGCTGTTTATCAGCGCCGCTTCGCGCTGCTGAACGATTTCGGCCGCGCGCTGGAACAGCCGGATGAGCTGCGGCTCGTGTTTCAGCCGCGCGTGGAAATCTCCACCGGCAAGTGCATCGGTGGCGAAGCCCTATTGCGCTGGACTCATCCTGAGCTGGGCGAGGTTCTGCCCGGCGAGTTCATCGAGATCATCGAACAAACCGCTTTGGCTCGACCAACCACCGCACTTGTCTTCGACAAGGCCGTCAGGCAGCTGCGCACATGGAATGCCGCTGGCCTCGATTGCCAGATCTCGATCAATGTGTCGGCCGTGAACCTGCGTGAGAGTGATTTCGTTGATCGAGCAGAGACTGTTTTGCGCCAGCATAACGTCGCCCCTCATGCGCTGGAAATGGAGATCACCGAAAGCGCCGTGATGACCGACGAAGTTCTGGCCTTCGACACCCTGGAGCGCCTCAGCGGAGCCGGCATCGCCTTGGCGATTGATGATTTCGGAACAGGCTACAGCAGCCTGTCTTACCTTCAGCGGCTGCCGGCCAAGGTCCTGAAGATCGACCGCTCCTTCATCAGCGGCTTGT
>NZ_DAMBUH010000020.1:38819-39362 GCF_032053605.1 Tianweitania sp. | reverse complement strand
CGAGCAACGACCAGCGCGCAGTGACCCTGGTTCGCTCCATGATCAAGCTGTCGCACGAAATGGGCTATCGCGTGGTTGCCGAAGGTGTGGAAACGGCGGAAGCCCTGGAACTCCTCAAAGCCATGGGCTGTGAAGAAGCGCAGGGCTACCTGTTTTCGCGCCCGCTCGAAGCGGCTGATTTCGAGCGCGTTCTCCGCCTTGGCGGCGCGTTGCAGCCGGCGTTGAGCGACGCAGCCTGAGGTCACATCGCAGCCAGATCTGTGTGCTAAAAGAAGGCCACCGTCCTTCTTGAACTGGTAGGTTCATGGCCACACTTGCCGACGTTGCCGCCCGCGCGGGTTGTTCACTGGCCACCGCCAGCCGCGCTTTGACCAGGAGCGGCGCGGTCAGCGAAAGCATGGTTCGCCGCGTCGCCAAGGCTGCGGCGGAACTCGGCTATCGCGCACCATCAGGCGCTTCCGGTGCAAGCGCGCGCCGCCGTGCCGTGGTCGGCGTGCTCATCCCCAGCATCACCAATCCGGTGTTCGCGACGTCCGTGTCGGT
>NZ_DAMBUH010000020.1:1668-38686 GCF_032053605.1 Tianweitania sp. | reverse complement strand
CGCCACCCTTTTGTCGGAGCGCCCAACCGGCCTCATCCTGACACTCTGCGATCCAAGCGCGGAGCTACCAATTGCCGGCGAGATGCCGCATGTCGTTCTTATGAACAATCGCCCGACCGAACGGTTTCCGGCAGCGGTCACGGCCGACAATCATGCGGCAGGTCAGGCGATCACGCGCCATTTGATCGAGCATGGTCATCGCGCCATCCTGTTCGTGTCCGGCAGTTTCGCCGCATCCGATCGCGCGCGTCGGCGCTATGACGGCTATCTCGCCATGATGGCGCAGGCCGGGCTTCAACCCCTGAAAGCGCTCGAAGTCGGTTTTGGCGATTATGACGGGCTTGATCTCGGCGAAGCCCTGCGCATAGCCAAACCCACCGCGATCATCGCCTCCAACGATCTTCTGGCGCTGGGCGTCATCGGCGCACTGCGGCGCGAAGGCCTGACGGTGCCGGGCGATCTGTCGGTGGCCGGCTTCGACGGCATCGCCATCGGCCGCATGATCAATCCGGTACTGACCACGATCGAAATGCCGGATGTCAGCATGGGCGCTGCTGCGGCTTCGCTTCTGCTCGACATCGCGGAAAACGACGCCACGCCGCGTCATCTCGAAATATCGTTCAGTCTGCGCACCGGCGGCACCGTTCGCGCGATCTGATGGGCAAACGCACGAAAGCCGCCCTGCGAAACTGCACAGGGCGGCTTTCAACGCTTGGCGCTGTTACTTGCGCGGCAGCAGGCGCTTTACTTCATTGGCAGCGTCATCAAGCGCTTCCTGAGGCGTTGCGGACTGATCCACCACGCGCGAGGTGTTGTCGACGATGGTCTGCGTCACGCGAACACCGTTGGCGCCCGGGAAGGCATACCAGGGGATCATGCGCGGCATCTGCTTGAGGCCGGCCTGGAACAGCGGGTTCTTCTCGTAGAAGTCGCCGAGGTACTCTGCGGACTTGGCGGCCAGCTCGTTGTTCGGAACATAGCCGGTGCCGGGAACCACAACCGACGCGCCGTAAGGACCGGCCGCAAACTTGGCGAACTTCCAGGCCGCATCCTGCTTGGCTTCGTCCTTGGTCAGGATCACCACGGCATTACCACCGGTCGGCAGCTTGCCGTTTTCGGGATCGATCAGCGGGATTTCGGCCGTGCGCAGGTCGAACTTGTCGCCGACATTCTTGATCGTGTTGCGCAGGGCGCCGGTGGTCTGGAAGGCGATCCCGACCTTGCCGGCCACGAAAGCCTGCTCGCCGGCCGGCTTGGTGAACACCGGCATGCCGGCTTCCTTCACCAGGCGGTCGACCACTTCCATAGCCTTTTGGCCAGCGGGGCCGTTGAAGGCGACTTCGGTCTCGTCTTCGTTCAGCATCGTGCCGCCGGCGCCGAACAGAAGCGCTGAGAACATCCAGTCGTCACCCTGCCAACGGAAATCGATGGAGTCGACGCCGTTGCCGAGCGCCTTGATCTTGGCGCCGAGCGCGATCACTTCGTCCCAGGTCTTGGGCGGAGTGTCCGGGTTGCCGCCAGCCTGCTTAACGAGGTCGGCATTGTAATACATGATCGGGTTAGAGGTCGCGAAAGCGAGGCCGACTTGCTTGCCGTTGACTTGGGCGAGCTTGAGGATGTTATCCGAAAAGCCCTGTTCCGCCATGTTCTGATCCTTGGCGATCAGCGTTCCCAAATCCACGGGAATGCCGCGCTCGTCGGCCATGCGCAAACGGTTGAGGCCGATAAAGGTCAGGTCCGGCATTTCGGACGTGCCGACCTGGCGCATGATCGTCTGGATGCCTTCCTCATAGGTCGCGGAAGGGTTGGCGAACTGGATCTTGATGTCCGGATTTTCTTCCATGAACTTCTTCGAGATCGTGTCCATCACGTCCTTGAAGAAGCCGGGCATCGCGTAATGCACGGTCAGCGTGGTGTCGGCGAAAGCCGGGAAGGCGGTGGTGATCGCGACAGCAGCGGTCGCGAGCAGCTTGGTGAAGTGCTTCATGAGGGGAGTGCTCCTTGGAGGATGAAACCGGATCAGCCTTTGAGACCGGTCATGGTGATGCCCTCGACGAACCGCTTCTGTGCGAGCAGAAAGGCAGCGACGAGGGGGAAGGTGATGATGAGGGTGGCGGCCATCAGCGCGCCGTAGTCGTCGCCAGCTTCCGCCGCGCGGAAGTAAAGCAGGCCGAGCGGCGGCGTGGCGTAAGCCTGGTTGGACACCACGATCAGCGGCCAATACAGGTCGTTCCAATGCGCAACCACGGAGAAGATCGCGAAGGCGGTGATCGCCGGCCAGGCATTGGGCACGATGACCCGGGCGATGATGCCGACCTCGCTCATGCCATCCAGCCTTGCGGCATGGATCAGGTCATCCGGCATCGAGCGAAAGAACTGCAGAAACAGGAAGATGCCGAACACCGAGATCGTGAAGGGTGCGACCAGCGAGACGTAGCTGTTTAGTGCACCGACGCGATCGAAGGCGACGTAGAGCGGCAGAGCCGTTGCATGGATCGGCACGAGAAGGCCGAGCATCACCAGCACCATCATGGCGCGCGCCGCCCTGAACTTCAGCTTGGCCATCGCGTAGGCGCATGGGATGGCGACCACAACCTGGAAGACGAGGATCAGCAAACAGACCAGCACGCCGTTGAACAACAACGTCGTCATGGAAACGCGCGACCACGCCTTGCTGAAGTTCTCCACGAGGTGCCAATGCTCAGGGATCAGCGAGAGCGAGGACGTGAAGATGTCGCTCTGCGCCTTTCCGGCCGTCGAGATCATGAAGATGTAAGGGCTAAGGAAAAGGAGCGCGCCGAAGCTCAAGACGGCGAGCCGGACGACCCTTGCCGGGGTGAAACCGTTGGAGGTCATGTGTAATGCACCTGCCGGTCCTGGATGCGGTATTGCACGATCATCAGGACGATCAGAATGGCCAAGAAAACCACGGTCATGGCGGAGGCATAGCCGACCCGCAGATACACGAAGCCTTCCTGGTAGATGGTGAAAAGCAGAACCTCGGAGGCCTTGTTCGGCCCGCCTTCCGTCAGCGTCTTCACCGTCTCGAACACCTTCACGGCATTGATGACGCTGATCGTCGTGACGAACAAAGTGGTGGGTCCGAGCATCGGCCAGGTCACCAGCCGGAACCGGTCCCAGGCAGACCGCGCGCCATCCACTTCCGCCGCCGAATACAGATCACGCGGAATGGCGGTGAGGCCGGCAAGAAACAGAACGAGGTTGAAGCCGACCGTCTGCCAGATGCCGATGATCGCCAGACTGTAAAGAACGGTGCCCGATGCACCGAGCCAGTTCGGACCCTGAATGCCGACAAGTGCCAGCATCGCATTGATCGGCCCGATGCTCGGATGAAACAGGTACTGCCAAACCGTCGCCATCGCGACCAGCAGCGACGCCACGGGAAGAAAGTAGGCGGTCCGGAAGAACGATCGCCCGATCCCTTCCGCTTCGATCAGCATGGCAAGACCGAGCGCCAAAAAGATCGAAACCGGCGCCACGATCGCGGCATAGACGAAGGTGTTGGAGAGCGACTGCCGGAACGTCCGATCACCGAAAAGTTCACGGTAATTTTCGGCGCCAACGAACTGAAAACCGGAATATCCGAGCTCAAAATCGGAAAAACCGAGCGTGATGACGGCTAAAACCGGAAGGACGATGAAGAAAAATGTCAGTAGGATTGCAGGTGCGGCGAGCAGCCAGGCCGTTCGCGCTTCATGCCTGGCGGCACTGGAGCGAGCCGAAATCCGGCCCATTATCCGGCCTTGAGAAGGCGTCGCGACGATCTCAGCCATAGGCGAGTTCCCTGACATCGCTGGCGATCAGCGACGTCGAGCGCAACCGCCGGCCATCCCCCGCAAACACGAACAACCGCCCCGGCGAGGCCGCCAGATGGATCCGCTTACCTGTTGATATTCCAGCACCTTCCGTCGGCGTAAGCTTGGCGATCATCGTGTCGCCAGACTGTTCCAGGCGGCTGTAAACGATGATCTCGGAGCCAAGAAACTCCACCCGCTCCACCAGCGCCGGCAAACCACGGCCTTCGCGCGAAACGCTGACGAATTCCGGCCTGATACCGAGCGTGACCTCCGATCCCACCGCCACATCGATCCGCGAAAGACCGCACCGCGCTTCCCCGAGCCCGACCGTCCCATCCGCTGCAACCTGTTGCGAAATCAGGTTAATCCGCGGCTGTCCGACGAATTTAGCGACCCCGATATGCCAGGGATCGTCATAGATCACGGCCGGCGGCGCCAGCTGCAGCAAGGAGCCGCCGATCATCACCGCCACCCGATCCGCCATCGACAGCGCTTCCGCTTGATCATGCGTCACATAAACCGTCGGAACGCCGGCCCGGCGGTGCAATTCGACGATCTCGCCGCGGGCATGAACGCGCAAATTCGCGTCGAGATTGGACAGCGGTTCGTCCATCAAGAACACCGCGGGACGCCGCACCATGGCGCGTCCAAGCGCCACCCGCTGCCGCTGCCCACCCGACATCTGGCCGGGCTTGCGGTCGAGCAGATGGTCGATCTTGAGCGAAACAGCCATGTCGCGCACATCGCGCTTGATGTCGGCAATTGCCAGCCGCTGACCAGGCATCAGCGGTCCCACGAGCGGCAAGCGCTGTGCGCGTGTCAAACGCCGCATGACAAGGGGAACCGCAATGTTCTGGGCAGCCGTGAGATGCGGATAAAGCGCGTAGGACTGGAAAACCATCGCGACATTGCGGGCCGCAGCCTGCAGCTTGGTGAGATCCTGATCTCCAACCGTAATCGTGCCGCTGTCGGCGGTTTCCAGACCGGCGAGAATGCGCAAAAGCGTGCTCTTGCCGCAGCCCGATGGGCCAACGAGCGCGATGAATTCGCCGGGTTCGGCATCCAAGCTGACGCCCTTCAGGATCGGATTGCCGTTGAACGATTTCTCGATGTTACGAAGCGAAAGCGCGCTCATGCCGCCACCTCCGGCGGGGCGTCCCACGGATAGACTTCATGCACGACATCGTCGATCACATGCGCCACCATGCCCGGCACGGTGACGATCTCGCTGCGAACATCGCCGTTTAGCTCATGCACGGCAGCGCCAACGCGGCGCTCGCCTGGCATTTCGCGTTCGAGCTTGTCGATCACGAAGGCGGCGGACGGCGCCCAGGTCAGCGCCGTGTTCTTGTACTTGCCCTGCCAGGCCCAATGGGTATGACCGGTGCCGACCAGAGCCACGTCATGCGCGGCGATCAGGTCGAAGACGCGCTGCCGCGGTTTCGGGCGGAAGCCCCAGTATCCGGTTTCGCCTTCATCAGGCGCATCGACGAACAGCGGCTTGTGCGAGAACAGGGCAACGCGACGTCCGCCGCGCTCTTGGAGGACCTTCTGCAGCCAATCGAACTGCATGGCTTCCTCGTCACTGTCATGCCCGAGCAGAAGCGCGTTGATGCCGACCAGACGCCAATCCCCGCTGTCTTCCACGAAGCGGTCGCCGCCCACCAACCCGCGCCAGCGCTGAAGCCGTTCGGCGTTTGCTGGCTGGTGCATGTCCGGATAATGGCCGACATCGTGGTTTCCCGGCACGATCAGCATCGGCACCGGAAGCTGACGCATCAGCTCCATGGAAAAGGCGATGTCCGCCTCGTTGTCGGCACCGTCGACGGTCAGATCGCCGGTATGCACGATCAAATCGGCATCCTGGCTGTCGATCCAGTTCAGCAGCGGCGCCCAGTTGCCGTTGAAGTGTTGCTTCTTGGGGCTGAAATGCGTGTCGGTGATCTGGATGATTTTCAAAGCCGTCTCCGGAGTCCTCGCGGGCTCCGTCTAGCGCGGCGCCTCACTCCTCCGGAGCTCTAAAGCCTCTGCATGTCGTCCACGTAACAGCCGTTTCAGCCTGCTTTCCAATTTCGTCACAGAACCGACACAGAAGGTTGGGTGACAGGAGGCCTAGCGAAGGTGCGGCGAGACTTCATGCGAACCACGATCGTCGTCGTGACGCTTTGGATGCTTGCTTTGATCTAAGCAACGGCGCGCAATGAGCTGCGGGCTTCAAAGGAGCGCCTTGGTTATGCAGATCAACGATTCTACGGAAAGAAGTGGCGCGCCCGAAGAGATTCGAACTCCTGACCCCCAGATTCGTAGTCTGGTGCTCTATCCAGCTGAGCTACGGGCGCGCATCAGGCAAAGCTGCCTGGGCGACGAAGGATCGCTCCGTCGTCGTGGGGCGGTAACTAGCCACTTGCGGCACGAAAGGCAAGCGCTTCGTCGTTGTTTTTGTCACGAAAGTGCAATGCTGAGGCCAAGATCCACAACCAGTCACAATCAGCGTGCGGCGTGAACCATTTCGGTTATCCATTTCAGGAGAAGCTTGTCATAGGCGCGATGGCAGCTGGGGTCGGATAACCCGTGATCTGCGCCTTTCAGTACGCGGTAAGTCACGGAATTGGCGGCGCGGAAGGCGCTGATATAGTTGGTGATGGTCTGGTGCGGCACGAAGTCGTCCTGTTCGGACTCTACGATAAGCGCATCGCCCTGAAAGGCCGCGCAGGCCGCCAAGGCACGATTGTCTTCCGGTGGAAGCGCCATGTTGCGATACTTCATGAGGTCCTTGCGCTCGAGCGAGGCCTTGGCGGTAGACCATTCTTCGTCGCGGTAGAGTGCGGGCACGCGCATGGCGAGCCATCGGATCGGCCGTTCCCGCGTCAGAAGCGCTGCCATGTAGCCGCCATAGCTGCTGCCGACCACGGCTATGGCGGACTTGTCGACCGAAGGCTGGCCGGCCAGAACGTCATAGGCGGCCAGCACATCGCGAAAATTGTCGTCGCGCGTCACCGAGCGCTGCTTGGCTTTGCTGGCGGCGTGCCCGCGCAGATCGAAGGTCAGGCACATACAGCCGAGTTCGGCGATTTCCTTAGAGCAGCTCATATCCTGCTCCTGGCTGCCGCCCCATCCATGGATGAAGAGGACGCCGGGCAGGGTGGTTTCGGGGGAAGCGAGCGTGCCGGCAACAGGTTCGTCGCCGACATTGATTTGTATGACGTGGCTGCGCATTGATTATGTCAGTCCTCGAAAAACGGCGCGGTCACTGCCGCGCCATCTTGGTTTCGTGCCATCGTTGCCTCAGCACGGATCGATATAAACATACTTCTTGATATGTCCGATATCCGAATCGTCGCCATTGAAGGTGACTGCTGCATTGGGCGGGATCTGAACGTCCTGGCGATAGGTCTCAACGCACACGGCATGGACCGTATGCCGGGTAGGTTCGGCGATCAGCGTCTTGATGGCGAGGATTTCAGCTGGCGTTGCGCCGCCCATCCGCCAGCTTTGTTCCAGCACGCCGGCCCGGACCGTGCCATCGGCCGCGCTGCCCCGCGCGACATCGTAGTTGCGGCGCGAAATGATGCTTTGCGGGAAGCAGCGGTCGGCGGCAGCATCGAAGCGCATGGCCTGTTCAACGGCGAGTGCGACTTCCGGCGTTGGTGCGTTTGCCAGCAAGGCATCGAACCCGCCGCGCGTCACGGCAAGGGCTGAGCCGCCATAAGCCGTGTTGCCATCATGGTTGCGGGTCAGCGTCTGCGTGCCATGATACGACGCCACCATGTCGCCGAAACGGACCTGACCGACGCTGAAGGTAATGACGTCGAGGAGGTTTTCTTCGATCACCAGGCCTGCGCGCGCGATGACATCCGGATCGAAATGGGCGAGGGCGGCATCCAGATCAGCCTCACTGTGGACGACGATTTGACCCCGTCCGCCGGTTTCCTCGACCGCCTTCAAGCGGATCGCGCTGCTTTCCAGCAGGCGCCGGGCGGCTTCGATCGCATCGTCGCGGGAAAACACGGTGTAACCCCCAAGCACGACATCGCGTACGGCTTCAGGAAAATCGTGCGACCAGCCTTCCGGCTGGGCAGCGTCGCGCGAGACTAGCGGATGGACGATCGCCTTCGTGGCAACGAAGGGATGAGGAACGATGCCGCCGAGAAAATCATGCTCGCTCTTCAGGCCGAGCACGGCTGCTTCCGACAAGGCCAGGGCATCGCTGGGCAGCAGATAGGTGCTGGCGCCATCGGGAACGGGATCGGCGGGCCGAAAGGCGTAGCCTTTCATCGCGGCCACTTGTTCGGCAATCCAGTGGCGGGTGTCACGCTCATGCTGGCTGCGAAAGCCGGAGCCTGCCGCAAGAATGACGACACGGCCTTGCCGCGGATCAGCGGCTGCTTCGAGAACGGCTTGCATAGGAGCCTCCTTTGCTAGGACTTGGCTTCACTGGGCCGCCCCGCTCAAGCGGAACGTCGACGAAAAGGAATGGGCTGTGCAAAGGTTCCCGTGCCGCTTTTGAAGGCAGGAATGGCTGCGAACGTCAGCAGGCTTTGGCTGGAGCCTAGCCGGCGTCCCTTTTTCGACAGATTTGCATGTGCTGCTCACTGGATCGCTGTCGAGTGACCCATACGGATCGCAGCAGTATCCGCCACGGGCACGATCCCCAGCATTCCTGGTTGCTTGAGGTGCGCCGTGGCAGCAAAGAAGACGATTTCCGCACCGGCTCTGGCCGAGCGTCTGGAATTGGCAGGACGGTCCCTTCATTCGATCGGCTATGCGGAGGGCCTTTATCCCGCGCAATGGACGGCGCTGCGCTATTTCGCAAAATCGCCGGATGGCGCCCGCACGGCCAGCAGCCTCGCGCGCTTCCAAGGCCTCGCCAATGGACCGGTGAGCCGCACCGTGCGCACGCTGATCCAGAAGGAATTGGTGCGCAAGGCAGCGCATCAGCCGGCCGGGCGTGCCGAGCATCTGGAAGTGGCCGAAAAGGGCTACCTTCTCTTGGAGCGCGATCCGATCCGCAGTCTTGTCGAGGTCATCGAGCGCATGAGCGACCGGGAGCGCGGAGCACTCGCTTCGGCGCTTGAGGCCGTGATCGGCATCGCATCCGATGTCTGGGCGAAGGAAAGCGGCGAGCGCCGATAGTTGGCCACAACAAAGCAGCCTCTTCATCGCAGCGGGTGATTGCGCATCCGCTGGGATCAACTACAATCGGGATGGGGATTGTAAGTTGTGCGGCGTTGTGGGGAAGTTGCGTTTATGGCTCATGGAGCGGGGATTGCCATCCGATCGCGCGCGGACAAGCATCTTGGCGTGAGGATGCTCTCGGCAGCGCAGGATAATCTTGCGTCCTGCTGGAGACTGCCGGACGGCGATCTTCCTCATGTACGCGTGATCGCATGAGCGCCGTCGAGAAAATCTTAGAACCGGAGCTGAACGACAACAGCCCGCATCGACAGCCGCAGGCGCTGGTTCGGCGGGGCGCATCGCCGCTCGATCCGTTCGAGGAGGCTTGCGAGTGGCTGCCGGTGTTGCAGCGGCTCGGTATCCCAGCGGATCGGCTCGTGCCTGTCGCCACCCGGGCGCGCGCCAACAAGACGCCGTTCCACGTCGAGCTTCTGGCGGCTGGCCTGTGTGCGGAAGACCGGCTTTATCGCGCCATCGCTATGGACTTGCGGCTGGCCTTTATGCCGGCTGTCGATCCGGCACGGCTGATCGTCCGGGAAGGCGACGCGCTTACGCTTCTGGGTTCGCCTTTCGCTTCGAGGCACGCGCGGCCGATCCTTTATGTCGAGCCCGACCGTCCACCCACACAGCTGGTCGGAGCAGGCTTGCTTGATCTCCGCGGTCTGCGGCGGATGCTGGGTGACCATCCTGAACGCGCAGGGCGCATGGCGGTTGTGGCGCCGTCGATGCTGCGAAAGGCGCTGATCACCTGTTCCGAACCGCGCTTGAGCGCCCGCGCCTGCGAAACCCTCGCAAGCAACGTCCCTGATTGCTCGGCCAACGTTGTTGCGACGGTTGGGCAGGGCTTTGCGATCGGCGCGGTGCTGGTTTCCGTGCCGCTTGGCTTTGCCCTATGGCCGAGCGCAGCGATGCTCGCTTTGCATCTCCTTTTCTCGCTGTTCTTCCTGGGCTGCGTTGCCTTGCGAATGCTGGCCGCGCGCCGGGCCGAGCCGCCTTACCTCGCCAAGCTGCCGCCTGTCGCGCCTGCCGATCTGCCTGTTTATTCCGTCATGATCGCGCTCTATCGCGAAGCCGCCGTCGTGCCGGAACTGCTGACGTCGCTGGGGCGGATCGTCTGGCCGCGCGCCAAGCTGGAGATCAAGCTGGTTTGCGAAGCCGATGATACGGAAACGCTGGAAGCATTGCGGGCGCATACCCTGCGGCCTTGGGTCGAGATCATCGAAGTGCCTGCGCAGGGGCCGCGCACCAAGCCGAAAGCGCTGACTTACGCACTGCCGCTGACATCCGGCGAGCTAGTGGCGATCTATGATGCCGAGGATAAGCCGCATCCGCTGCAACTGCTCGAAGCGTGGCAGACCTTCCGCGATGCGCCGCCGGACCTCGCCTGCCTGCAGGCGCCGCTGGTCATCACCAATGCCGGCGAAGGCATGATCCAGCGGCTGTTTGCCTTCGAATATGCCGCGCTGTTTCGCGGAATGCTGCCCTGGCTGGCAAACAAGGGCGTGGTGTTGCCGCTTGGCGGAACGTCCAACCATTTCCGCCGCACTGCGCTGGAAGCCGTCGGCAGCTGGGACCCGTTCAACGTCACGGAAGACGCCGATCTCGGTTTGCGGCTGGCGCGCTTTGGTTATCGCTCCGGCACGATCACCTATCCCACCTTCGAGGAAGCGCCGCACCGGCTAGGCGACTGGGTGCCGCAGCGTACGCGCTGGTTCAAGGGCTGGCTGCAAACCTGGCTGGTCCACATGCGCAATCCACGGCAGCTGCGTCGGGAGATCGGGACGGCCTCGTTCCTGATCGTTCAGGTGCTGTTTGCCGGCATGGTGATTTCGGCCCTGGCGCATCCGCTCATGATCGTCACGATCGCTGCCATCTTCTTCGAAATGCTTCATGCCGAAACGGCCACGCCGCATTCCGCTTTGTTCGCCGTCGATGTGATCAACATAAGCTGCGGCTATGCAGCCTTCCTCGTGCTTGGCGCGGCCACGCTGGTGAAGCGCGAGCGCAAGAGCCTGTGGAAGACGGTGCTCGCCACGCCCGTTTACTGGATGATGATCTCCTATGCCGCCTGGCGCGCGGCCTGGCATCTTTATGCCAAGCCCTTCCACTGGGAAAAGACGCCCCATCGCATGAGCAAGAGCCGGTGGATGAAGCCGGTTAGCCGAAGCTCTTAAGACGCTAGCCCTGTTTCAGCGCTCCCAGCTATCCGTCGCCGCACCTATCGGCGGCAAAAAGCGAGAAATCTTTTCGGTCCGGGAACAAGGGACGCCAGCTGGGAGTAAGATTGCCAGACGTGGTCTGGAACACGAAAGGCGAGCGATGGACACGACGTATTCGGTACCGGCTACGGTGCCTATTCCCTCACGCCCGCTTTACGGGATGCTCGCGCAGTTTCCGGCCGTGTGCTTCACGCTCACATTGTTGACCGACATCGCTTTTTGGCGCTCCGCCAACATTTTGTGGCAAAATTTTTCCGCCTGGCTGCTGTTTGCGGGGCTGGTCGTCGGCGGCGTGGCAATTGTCGTTGGTGTCATCGAGATGCTGGCCCGGCGAAGGACGCGCCTGTTCCGGCCGAGTTGGGCGGCGATCATCGCCTATGTGGTGGTGCTCCTCTTGGCCGTCGCCAACAGCTTCGTGCATGCCGGCGATGGCTGGACCGCCGTTGTGCCTTACGGTCTCGCACTGTCTCCCGTGACTTTCGTGGTGATGCTTCTGGCTGCCTGGCTCAACCGCTCGGCTGTGTCGCGTAGAAGCGTGGGAGTGAACCACTATGCGTAACCGCTCATCCTTCCTCCGCGCTTCCGCCCTTGCCGGCAGCACTGCGGCTCTTCTTATGGTGGCTGGCTGCTCCGATGAAAGCACCAACTTTGATGTCTCGCAACAGATCGGGCCGAACCCGGTTCTACCGGAACCAAGCTCCCAGCTTGTGCCCGATCTGAAGGTCGCCGAGGTGATCGGCTGGCAGAACAACAAGATGCCGACCGTGCCCGAAGGGCTGACGATCACAGCTTATGCCAAGGATCTCGCCAATCCCCGCACCGTTCATACGCTGCCCAATGGCGACGTTCTGGTGATCCAGTCCCAAGGTCCTGGCGTCGAGCCGCTTTCGCGCCCCAAGGACATGATCCGAGGTTGGATCATGTCGATCGCGCATGGCGGGGGTGGCGGTCAGAAGAAGGAAAGCAACCTCATCACGCTGCTGCGCGACACTAATCGCGACGGCACGGTGGATGAACGCAGCGACCTTCTTAAAGGCCTGAACTCGCCCTTTGGCGTGGCGTGGATCGACAACACGCTTTACGTGGCGGCCACTGACGCGATCCTTGCCTACCCCTATGAGCTCGGCCAAACCGCGATCACCGCGCAGCCCAAGCTGGTGACGGCACTTCCCGGCGGCCCGATCGACCACCACTGGACTAAGGACCTCGCACTCAGCCCGGATGGCCGCATGCTTTATGCCTCCGTCGGCTCCAACTCCAATATCGTGGAAAACGGGCTGGAAGCGGAAAAAGGGCGGGCCGCCATCTGGCAGGTGGATCGGCAAACGGGTGCAGCGCGCGTTTATGCGTCCGGCTTGCGCAATCCGAACGGGCTAAGCTTCAATCCGCAGGATGGCCGGCTTTGGGCCGTCGTGAACGAGCGCGATGAACTCGGGCCGAACCTCGTTCCCGATTACATGACATCGGTGCAGGACGGCGCGTTCTATGGTTGGCCATGGAGCTATTATGGCGGCCATGTCGATCAGCGCGTGCATCCGCAAAGGCCGGATATGGTGGAGAAGGCAATCCCCGCCGACTATGCCCTGTCCAGTCACGTCGCGGCCCTGGGCATGACCTTCTCCATGAACTCGGCTCTGCCGGCAGCCTTCGCCAATGGTGCCTTTATCGGCGAACATGGCAGCTGGAACCGCACGGCGTTCAACGGCTACAAGGTCGTTTACGTGCCTTTCGAAAATGGCAAGCCGGTCGGCAAGGCGCAGGATGTCGTGACCGGCTTCCTGCAAGGAGACGAGGCTCAAGGGCGTCCGGTGGGTGTCGGCATCGACGGTACGGGCGCACTCCTGGTTGCCGATGACGCCGGCAACACGGTCTGGCGCGTGGCGGCTGCAGACGGCACGATCTCGCCGCTGCCAGTCGGTACCGACCAGATCGGTGCGAATGCCGGGGCGCAGGCATCGGCTTCAAACCTGCAATCTTTGCCGGAAGCCGGTAGCGTGGGCCAAGTCCAACCGAACCAGAACGCCGCTCCAGCGGCTTCAACCGACGAACTACTGACCGGTCAGCAACCCAGCCCGTCAGCCGCGCAAGGAAATGCGGCTTCCGGCGGACCGTCCCAAACGCAGATTGCGCCGGCTGTTCTACCGAGCGCAACGCCGCGCTAAGCCGAAAACTGACTTCGCTCGACGCCCTGATCTCAAGGCGTCAGCAGCTTCGGCCCTTCGCCGACGATCTTCTTGTCGGGCTCGCCGATCGCGTCGCGGTCGCGGCCGGTATAAGGGATTGTCAGCAGCACGTGCCGGATGGCCTCGATCCGTGCACGGCGCTTGTCGTTTGAACGCACAACCAGCCAGGGCGCATGCTTGGTGTGGGTCGCTTCGAACATCTCATTGCGTGCGCGGGTATAAGCGTCCCAGCGGCCAAGGCCCGCAATGTCGATAGGCGAGAACTTCCAGCTTTTCAGGATGCTGTGGCGCCGGTCGTGAAAGCGCTTGAGCTGTGTTTCGCGCCCGATATCCAGCCAGATCTTGAAGAAGTGGATGCCGTCATTGACGATCATCTGCTCCAACAGGGGCGCTTCATGCAGGAAGCGCTGGTGCTCTTCTTCCGTGCAGAACCCCATCACGCGCTCGACGCCGGCCCGGTTGTACCAGGAGCGGTCGAAGGTCACGAACTCGCCATGACTCGGAAACTGCTGGATGTAGCGCTGGAAATACCACTGGCCGCGCTCGGTTTCGGTGGGCTTGGGCAGAGCCACGTTGCGCGCCGTGCGGGGATTGAGGTTGGCGCGAAAGGCCCCGATTGTACCGCCTTTGCCCGCGGCGTCGCGGCCTTCGAACACGATCATCACGCGTTTGCCGGTTTTCAGCAGCCAATCCTGTAGTCTGACCAGCTCGACCTGAAGCTTGTCGAAGTGTGCTTCGAACGGGTCCTTCTTCATGCCCTTGTCGTAAGGAAAGCCGCCGGCGCTCAGCTCGTTATCCTCGATCCAGTTCGGCAGATCGGGCTCGTCGATGTCGAACAGGTGGGTCGTTCCATCGATCTCGAGCGTCACCGCCGCCGTGTCGGGAAAATTTGCCGGCGCTATTTTTTCGCTCATCCCGTTCTCCTGCAATCAGCCTGTCATGGTATCTGATGCATGGAGATAGTTCCTGAGCCGGATTTGGAAACAGGGCCGCTTGCAGGAGCGGGAAAGGGAGGGTGCATCGTGGCAGCCGAAGGGCTTGAAAGGCGGCGGGACCGAGGTCCGCATGTGTCGGCGCTGGCGATCCTTGTTGTCGCTTTGCTTGCCATTGCGGTGCTGTGCACGCTTCAGCCCACGCTTCTTTGGCCGAGCCTTGGCTTTGCTCTCGCTCTGATCCTTGTCGCGCTGGTAACGTCCGGCCGGGCAGCCAAGAGCATTGCCTTGCCGGATAGTGGCCCGTGGTTGAGCCAGGATGTCCAGGCACCTCCGAGCTTTTCTCAACTCGATCTGGCCCGCGCGGTCGCCGATCCCCTGATCGTATTCGATCGCAACGGCGTGGTGATCCATGCCAATCCGGCAGCGCTCTCGGCCTTTGATCCGGTAACCCCCGGCACGATGCTGCAACTGCGGTTTCGCGCGCCCGAGCTGCAAAGCCTTGTGGAACATGCGCTGAACGGCAGCGATGGAAGCGAACCGGTGGATTATGCCGAGCGCTTTCCCGTGGAACGGGTGTACCGCGTTAGCGTCGCACGGCTCGATGCAACGCGCGGCCTGTTCGCGCTTATCTTCCGCGATCACAGCGAAGCGCGGCGCATCGACCGGATGCGCGCCGACTTCATTGCCAATGCCAGCCATGAGTTGCGCACGCCGCTCGCTTCCATTTCCGGCTTCATCGAAACGCTGCGCGGCCCGGCCCGTAACGACGCCGCCGCACGCGATCGTTTCCTTGGCATCATGCAAGACCAGACCGGTCGCATGGCCCGCCTGATCGACGACCTCCTTTCGCTGTCGCGGGTGGAAATGAAGCCGATGCTGAAGCCGGGAGAAACAGCCGACCTGCGCCCGATCCTTGAAGCGGTCATCGCCACGATCAGCCCGCGTGCGAGGGAAGCCGGCCTGGCGATCGAGACTGATCTGGAAGAGGGAGAGGCCAAGGTTCTGGGCGACCGCGACGAACTGTTTCAGGTGTTCGAGAACCTTCTGGAAAACGCCTGTAAATATGGCCGATCCGGCGAACGCGTGGATGTAAGACTCCACCGGACTACGGAAGGCGGGCAAGCCGGCATCGCCGCTTCGGTGCGCGATCATGGGCCGGGCATTCCGGCCGAACACATCCCGCGAATCACCGAGCGCTTCTACCGGATCGATGCTGAAGCCAGCCGCAACCAGAAAGGGACAGGTCTGGGTCTGGCAATCGTCAAGCACATCGTGACCCGCCACAATGCGCGTCTGTCGATCCGCTCCAAGATTGGGGAAGGCACGGAGTTCACGGTTTTCTTCCCCGATCAGCCTGCCATATCATCGAATTAGGGCTGGCTTGCCGCAAAAATTCGTCGTTTTGTCACGCAAAACAGGTATCTGAATGGGAATCATCCGACTCCCATCTGCATCGGACAAGAACCGCAATGGTCGCTCAGCAGCATATCGTTCGCGCCTATGACGAGGAACTGAAGTTCCTTTCGGCGCGCATTGGCGCCATGGGTGGTCATGCCGAGCGCATGGTGGAACGCGCCGTGCAGGCGCTGGTGAGTTCCGATGCCGCCTTGGCGCAACGCATCATCCGCGACGACAAGATGCTGGATGACGCCCAGCGCGAGATCGACGAAAAGGCCATCGTCATCATCGCCCGCCGCCAGCCGCTGGCGCATGATCTGCGCGAAATCATCGGCGCGATCCGCATTTCCAGCGACCTCGAGCGCATCGGCGATCTCGGCAAGAACATTGCCAAGCGCGTGGTGGCCGTCAGCGAAGCACGCCAGCCGTTGCGTGTGTTTCGCGGCATGGAAGCGCTGTCGGCGCTGGCTCTCGCTCAGCTCAAGGAAGTGCTGGATATCTTCGCCAGCCGCTCGGTAGACCGCATCGCCTCCTTGCGCGATCGCGACGACCAGATCGACCAGATGTACACGTCGATGTTCCGCGAATTGCTGACCTATATGATGGAAGATCCGCGCAACATCGCGCCCTGCACACATCTTCTGTTCTGCGCCAAGAACATCGAGCGCATCGGCGATCATGCGACCAACATCGCGGAAACGGTTTATTACACCGCGACCGGCCGTCAGCTTCCGACGGAACGGCCCAAGGATGATCTCAGCCACGACGTCATCGCGCCGATGGCAGTTTCTCAGTGAGCCTGCGACTTCAAGGCGCCTGACAGACTATAGCATCAAGCGCTTCAATCGGTTACCCGCGTTTAGGTCTTTGCCTCGGCTGCACTTGCCCGCATAATAGGCATGGATCGACACTCTTCGCTTGGGAGACCGGCTGCTTTTGGAATCCAGCCTGAAATTCGTCATTGCTGACGATCATCCATTGTTTCGCGGCGCTTTGCGACATGCGCTGGTGGGACTTGGAGAGGACATCCGAATACTGGAAGCCGGCGACTTCGAGGCCGCGCAAGTCATCGTGGCGGCCGAGGACGACATCGATCTTCTGTTGCTCGACTTGTCGATGCCTGGCGCCAGCGGCTTGTCGGGTCTGGTCGCAATGCGAGCGGCCTTTCCCGCGACGCCGGTGATCGTTGTGTCCGCCCATGATGCCGCGCAAACGGTCCGTCGCGCGCTGGAACTCGGCGCATCCGGCTTTATTTCGAAATCTGCTAGCATGGAAGAAATCCGTGGTGCGGTCCGCCAGGTGCTGGAAGGCGGCGTCGCTACGCCCGCCCATCTCGATCTCGGCACGGAAGGCGACGCCGAAGTTTCGCAGCTCATTCGCCGGCTGCAAAGCCTGACGCCGCAGCAAACGCGCGTTCTGACCATGCTGGCGTCGGGCTTGCTCAACAAGCAGATCGCCTTCGAACTCGACGTCTCGGAAGCGACGGTGAAGGCTCACGTGTCAGCGGTTCTGCAGAAGCTCGGCGTCGACAGCCGCACCCAGGCGGTGATCCTCCTGTCGAAGCTGGGCAGCGATCCCAGCGCCAGCTGATCACTCGGCCGCTTCTTCCATCCGTTTGAGACGCCCGAGCGTCATGCGCAGAACCGCAGGCTTCACCGGCTTGTTGACCACCGTCATGTCGAGCGCCGTCGCTCCGCTTCGCGCTTCCGCGCCGCGATCGGCCGTCACCAGCACGGCTGGGATGAACAGCTTGTGCTTGGCGCGCATGGCGGTCACCGCGTCGAGACCGGTCTCGTTGTCGAGGTGGTAATCCACCAGCATCATGTCGGGCACCAACTCGAACGCCAGCGCGCCTTGCGAATTCAAGGCAATGCTCACGTCGCAACCCCAGCCTTCCAGCAGCCGTTTCATGGCATCTAGGATCTGCGGGTCGTTGTCGATGCAAAGGATCTTCAGCCCGGCGACGTCGGCCGCACCTGGAACGGGCGCGGACAAGGCAGCCTGGTCGGCTGCAAGCGACGGCGGCTCGGCACGAGGGAGGATCACCGAAAACCGCGTGCCGCGCCCCTTATGCGACTCGATCTGGATTTCGAGGCGCAACACGCGCGCTATACGGTCCACGATCGACAGCCCCAACCCAAGCCCCTGGGCTTCACGCGCGCCTTCATCGAGACGCAGGAATTCCTGGAAGACGCTGTTGAGATCGTTGCTGGCAATGCCGATGCCGGAATCCAGCACCTGGATTTCCAGCAGCTTGCCGCGTCGGCGCACACCGATCAGGATGCGGCCTGAGCGGGTATATTTGATCGCGTTGGAGACGAGGTTCTGGATCACCCGGCGCAACATGTTGCGGTCGGTGTGAACGGCTAGCGTCGAAGGCAGGATGCGAAGTTGCAGTCGCTTCTCGGCAGCCATGGGCGAAAAGTCGGTCTGGATCTGCTTCAACAGCGCATCGAGCCGGAATGTGGTTTCATTCGGCTTCTGCGCGCCGGCATCGAGGCGGGAGATGTCGAGCACCGCGCCGAGGATCGTTTCCACCGATTCCAGCGAGGACTCGATGTTGGTGGCGGCTTGGCGCAGGTCATTTTCTTCCGCCCGCTCGATCAAGGACGAGCAATACAGCCGCGCGGCGTTGAGCGGCTGCAGGATGTCGTGCCCGGCACCGGCGAGGAAGCGAGTCTTGGAGAGATTGGCCTCCTCGGCCACCTCCTGTGCCAGCGCCAGTTCCTGGTTCACGCGCGTCAGTTCGGCCGTGCGACTGGCAACGCGCTGTTCCAGCGTTTCGTTGACGCGCTTCAAGGCGAGATCGGCGGCTACCGCTGCCGTCACGTCGGAATAGGTCGCGACCGTCCCGCCGTCGGGCATCGGATTGGAGCGCAATTCGATGATGCGGCCGGAGGTCTTGAGCTCGATGCGCCAGGGCGTGCCGAAGCTGCTCAGTCGGTTCAGCGCCGTGAGTTCGAGATCGGCCGGAATATCGCCGCGGTCCGCCAGATGGCGCAGAATGTGGTGCAGCGAGACGCCAACTTGTCCGAGTGAATCCGGCAGGTCGAACAGCGAGCGGAACTGTCGGTTCCAGTTGGTCAGACGCAGATCCGTGTCGAACACGGTGATGCCCTGATCCATCTGGTCGAGCGCGGTTTGCAGCAGATCCCGATTGTGCTGCAACGCTTCGGACGCATCATCCAGCAGCCGCAGCGCATCTTTCTGGCTGCGATCGTTGCGCTGGAACAGCAAGGACAGGATGAGGCGCGAGGATGATGAACCGACCGCACTGGCCAGCAACTGCTCGGAAAAACGCACGACCGTCATGCTGGCCGGTTCGTTTCCGCCGGGAAGGGGCTCGTTGCCGGCAGTCGCAAAGCTCTGGAAGGAGCGTTCCGTGCGCTCGACGCCAAGATACCGGGCGATCGTGTCCTTAAGCTCGTCCACCGTCACCGTCGTGCGGAAGCGGCGCAGGCTCGGCATGGGATTGATGTCGCGCGGCACGAAGATCGCCGCCTGGATGCGCTCCAGCGGCATGGCGGAGCGCGACAGCGAGCCTAGCACGAAGAACAGCGTGTTGATGGCGAGGCTCCACAACACGCCGTGGTTCAGCGGCTCACCGACCGTGCCGAACAGCGATTGCGGTCGCAGCGCTTCCATGCCGAACAGGCCGCGCGTCAGGATGGCAGTATCGGCGGGCGCCAGCGAGGGCAGCAACAGCGTGTAGGCCCAGACGATGATCCCGGTGAGCATGCCGAGAACGGCACCGCGTCCATTGGCGCGGCGCCAGATCAAGCCGCCGAGGAAGGAGGGGGCGAACTGAGCGACAGCGGCAAAGGAGATCAGGCCAATTGAGGCCAGCCGCGTATTATTGGTGGTTTCGCGATAATAAAAGAAGGCCGCAAGCAGGACGATGAAGATCGAGGCGCGGCGGACATTGAGGATCAGGCGCGACCAGTCTTCCACCCCGCGGCGGTCGGGCTGCACCAGCCGCCGCACGAAAAGCGGGATGATGAGGTCGTTCGAGATCATCACAGACAAGGCAACGCTTGCCACGATCACCATCGCGGTGGCCGCCGACAACCCGCCGATAAATGCGAGCATTGCCAGCCCGTCATGCCCGGCGATAAGCGGCAGCGCCAGCACGTAGAGATCGGCACTTGTGGAACTGCCAACGAAGGTCAGTCCGGCGAAGGCGATCGGCAGAACGAAGATGTTAATGGCGATCAGGTAAAGCGGAAACACCCGCGTTGCCGTGCGCAGCTCCGCATCCGTTCTGTTTTCCACCACCGTGACGTGGAACTGGCGTGGCAGCATGACGATTGCGAAGGCCGACAGGAGGGTGGTGACAATCCAGGTCGGCAGCGATGTGTTGTAGCCCACGGCTTCCTGCACGCGCGGATTGTTGCCGATGGCTTCGACGATGGGCCCGACGCCGCCGAACAGAAAGAAGGTCACGGCGACGCCGACCGCCACAAAGGAGGCGAGCTTGACGATCGATTCTACCGCGACGGCCAGGATCAAGCCGTTCTGATGCTCCGTCGCATCGGCATGACGCGTGCCGAAAAGGACGGCAAAAACCGCAAGCAGCATGGCGATGGTCAGCGAAATGTCGCCAACAAAGAACTGCACATCCGGCGGCCGCGTATTGTAGTGCTCCACCATCAGGCTGACGGTTTCCGAAATCGCCTTCAGCTGCAGCGCGATATAGGGGATGGTGCCCAGCGTCGCGATCATCGTGGCGAGCGATGCCACCGCAAAGCTCTTGCCGTAACGGGCGGCCAGGAAGTCGGCGATCGAGGTGATCTTTTCCGACTTTGCGATTCTGATGATGCGGCGCAGCAGCGGATAGCCAAACACGAAGACCAGCACCGGGCCGATATAGATCGCAAGAAATTCAAGGTTGCGTTCGGATGCGAGGCCGACCGAGCCGAAGAAGGTCCAGGACGTGCAGTAAATCGCCAGGCTGAACGCGTAGGTCAGCGGCCGTCCGCCAGCGCTTTTTGCGGCCACGCGTCGTCGGTCGCCCAGGCTCGCCACCAGGAACAGCAGCGTCACATAGGCAAGTGCGGCAAGAACAACGGACCAGCCCTGCAAGCGTCCTCCTCCATTGTTCAAAAGCAAAGCACGCAGGGTGACCGCTGTCCAATGCTGCGAAAGTCCCTGCGGTGGATAGAGTGCGCAGCGCTTTGCTTACGCTGCGTCGCGCAGCTATGATCTGGATCATGGGGCTGCGCGGAGGCGCGCTCGCTTGGGGATAAAGGATGGCGGGATGCTGAAGGAATTTCAGGAATTCATTGCGCGCGGCAATGTCATGGATCTTGCCGTCGGCGTGATCATCGGCGCTGCGTTCGGCAAGATCGTCACATCGCTGGTGGACGACATCATCATGCCGATCATCGGTGCGATCTTTGGCGGCTTCGATTTCTCCAACTACTTCCTGCCGCTGTCTTCCGCCGTCAACGCGCCTACGCTTGCTCAAGCGCGCGAGCAGGGCGCAGTGTTTGCCTATGGCAGCTTCATCACGGTCGTGATCAATTTCCTGATCCTGGCTTTCATTATCTTCCTGATGGTCAAGGCCGTGAACAACCTGCGTCGCCGCATCGAGCGCGAGGAGAAGGTTGCGACCCCGGCCGCGCCGCCACCGCCGGATGTGCAGCTTCTTACCGAAATTCGCGATCTTCTGGCCAGACGCGCGGTGTGATCCTGGCGCTAGCGCCGCGGTGATCGAAGGCTTATCGAAGCATGGCGCGCTGATGAGTCGTGCTTTGTTCGCCTTTCGTTTGTGAGTCGCCCTGGAGATTTGATCGTGAGCCTGTTTGATGATCTGCGCGGCGATGCCCGCAACGTGCCCGAAAGCGACATCGTTGCGGCGATCAACTATGGCCGCGCCCGCCCGGGCACGATACCGCTCTGGGCCGGCGAGGGCGATTTGCCGACGCCCGACTTCATCACGCAAGCGGCACAAGCGGGCTTGGCTAACGGCGAAACCTTCTACACCTGGCAGCGCGGTATTCCCGAACTGCGCCAGGCGCTTGCCCGCTATTATATTCGCCACTTCGGCCACGCCTTTCAGCCGGAAGAGTTCATCGTCACCGCCAGCGGCATGCACGCGATCCAATTGGCATTGCAGGCAACAACCGGGGCGGGCGACGAGGCCATCTATCTTTCGCCGGCCTGGCCGAATTTTGCCGGTGCCGTCGGCGTGTCGGGCGCCACGCCCGTGCCGGTGCCGCTGACGGAAACCGGCAATGGCTGGGTCTGCGACCTTGAACGCGTCGAAGCTGCGGTGACCGAGCGCACGCGCGCGCTGTTCATCAACACGCCGTCCAACCCCAATGGCTGGACCGCCGATCATGAGACATTGCGCGGGTTGCTCGATCTCGCCCGGCGCAAGAACCTCTGGATCATCGCCGACGAGATCTATTCGCTTTATCATTATTCCGGCAGCCGCGCGCCGTCCTTCCTCGATGTGATGGAGCCTGAGGACCGCATCCTCTTCGTCAACAGCTTCTCCAAGAACTGGGCTATGACCGGCTGGCGCATCGGCTGGCTGCGCATTCATCCCGATCTGCAGCAGGTGTTCGAGAACCTGATCCAGTATTCGACTTCGGGCGTCGCGCAGTTCATGCAGCGCGGCGCGGTCGCTGCATTGGATGAGGGTGATGCCTTTGTTGCGAGTCAGGTCGAGCGCGCCCACAAGGCCCGCGATCTCGTTTGCAACGCGCTGCTGGATACGGGCCGCGTGCGCATGAGCGTTCCCCAAGGCGCGTTCTACGCCTTTTTCGCGGTGGACGGCATCAGCGATTCCCGCAGCGCGACCTTCGACATCATCGACAAGGCCAGTGTCGGCCTCGCACCGGGCACCGCCTTCGGTGCCGCCGGCGCCGGCCACTTCCGCCTCTGTTTCCACCGCAACCTGGAACAGCTGGAGGAGGCGGCGGGACGGCTTGCGGATTATTTCCGAGCACAGCCGGCGGGGTGAGGGGGCGCTGAGGGCTCCCGTAAAGGACAGCGTAAGCGTCTCGCGCCAGGGCTAAGTCATTGTCAAAGAACGCAGGTGCGCCATGGCGTCACCTGATCATGTGCTGTCTTGCAGGCACGACTTCCCGCCTTCCCGACCATGAAAGTTCGGGAAGCGGACGCAAGAATCCGCGCCTCAGATTGATACTATGTACGGCGCGGAAGTCTCGCGTCCGTCGGTGCGCTTGCCGCGGCACCGGGGGGCTGTTCGGATGGCTCTCCCCCTGGAAAGGTCCGAAACAGGCTGAACCGGCTCGTGGCCCGGGCTTGGAGAGGACTGATTACCTCCAGATCGCGCTACCGCAGCGCAACCAGCCCGGACACCGCCGCCCTCCTCTGATCCCCGGTGCGCACCAGAGTTCCCGACAAGGGCGATGGGTGGAGGATAGGCTGAGCGGTTAGAGGCGTGGATAAGTTTTTGATCAAAGCGCAGAGTTGAACGGACCTGGCGCCATTCCTCTCCCTCCCTTCGTGGGGGAGAGGAATGGCGCAGCCGTGACGGTGAGGAGGACAAGCTCTGGGTTCGGCAAGTGCAGCGGCGGCGGCGAGGTCGTTCCCCCTCACCGACCCTGACGGGCCACCTCTCCCCCGTTCCGGGGGGCGAGGAGCCGCGCCAGGTTCTGCGATGTCGCGCACTACGATCCCACTTCGTCATCCTCGGATCTGCGCCTCCGCTTACGCTCCGGCTCCGCCCGGGGATGACGACGAGTGTGCGAAGCCGATTTCAGGCCGCGCTTGCTACCATGTTGCAAGGGACGGAAGCTGCATAGGATCGATCATCCGACGAAGCGCTTCACAAAAACAGCGTCTTCTTCAGCCGTGAGATCGAGGATTGCTGGAGTTCGCTGATCTGGCTGTAAGCGCCGGCGACCTTGGTCAGCATGGCAACCAGCTCATGCTTTTCACCGTCGTTCAAACTGGCTTTCAGCACGGGTAGCAGTTCATCGGAGACCATCGAGAAGAAGGCGCGATTTTCCGTGTAGCTCCAGGCTTGTTCGAACAGCGCCTGCGGGTCGGCTGCGCGCAATGGGTCGCGCAAACTGTCTAGAATAGCGGTCTTTTCCTGCGCCGTGACGGGTGCTTCCGTGCGGATCAACTGGATCAACAGGATGGCGGCAGCGAGTTGCGGATCGCGGATGCGCGAAAGCTTCGTTCCCCGGAAGTTTTGGAACGTCTGTTTTGCCCGCCGCTGCAGCCCCTTGGTATCCTGATTGATCTCCTTGGCCGCGCCGTAAACGGTATGGGCGCGAATGACGAAGAAGATGATCGCAGCAATGATGCCTAGTAATGCGATCAGAAGGTGCATCTTGCCCACGCAGGTCGATATCGGGACCAGCGTTTTAGCTGCCGGCAATCTGGATGGGCAAGCTTTGTTCTAGGCAGTCTGCAGGCGCGACTCAAAGCAGATCGACGCCGACAGCGGGAAAAGGCGTCCATTGAAGGACGCCCTTTGAACGAGCGTCAGCCGCCTGCCGTGGACGTGACCAGCGGAATGATCCGGTTGGTGCGCTGCTGTGCCGGACGGCGGTCGGTGGCGAAGGGGATGCCGAGGGCTTCCCAGGTTTCGCGCAGGGCCAAGGCCAGTTCACCAATCAGCGCATCCGAATGAAACGGCGTCGGCGTGATGCGCAAGCGCTCGGTGCCGCGCGGCACGGTCGGATAGTTGATCGGCTGGATGTAAAGGCCGTGCACTTCGAGCAAACGATCGCTCGCCTTCTTGCAAAGCTCGGGATCGCCGACGAGCACCGGAACGATATGCGTTTCCGACAACATCACCGGCAGGCCGGCGGCCGACAGCTGATCCTTGGTGTTCTGTGCCTGGCGCTGTTGCTGTTCGCGCTCGATCTGTGATTCTTTCAGATGGCGGATCGAGGCGGTGGCAGCGGCTGCGATCGAAGGCGGCAGCGCCGTGGTGAAGATGAAGCCGGGTGCATAGGAGCGCACGGCATCGATTACCGAACGCGGGCCTGCGATATAGCCGCCCAGCGTGCCGAAAGCCTTTGCCAACGTGCCTTCGATGACGTCGATCTCGCCGGCGAGATTGTCGCGATCAGAGATGCCGCCGCCACGATTGCCATACATGCCGACCGCATGAACCTCGTCGATATAGGTCATCGCATTGTAGCGGCGGGCGAGCGCCGTAATTTCTGCGATCGGCGCGATGTCGCCATCCATCGAATACACCGACTCGAAGACGATCAGCTTGGCGCGCTCACGCGGTGCGATCGCCAGCAGCTGCTCGAGATGGGCGAGGTCGTTGTGGCGGAAGATCTTCTTGTCGGCGCCCGAACGCCGCACGCCTTCGATCATCGAGGCGTGGTTGAGTTCATCCGACAGGATCAGACAGTCCGGCAAAAGCCGCGCGATGGTCGAGATCGACGCTTCGTTGGACACGAAGCCTGAGGTGAAAACGAGCGCGGCTTCCTTGCCATGCAGGTCGGCAAGCTCGCGCTCAAGCTCGACCAGCGGATGGTTGGTGCCGGAAATGTTGCGCGTGCCGCCAGCACCCGACCCCATGCGTCCCGCCGCGCTCTGCATGGCGGAAATCACATCGGGATGCTGGCCCATGCCGAGATAATCGTTTGAGCACCACACCGTAATCTCGCGTGCTTCACCTTCCGAACGCCAGATTGCGCGGGGGAACTCGCCCACGATTCGCTCGAGATCGGCGAAAACGCGATACCGCTTTTCCGCGTGGACCTGATCGACTGCTTCTTCGAAAAACCGCTCGTAGTTCATTCCATCCGCCCTGTTCGGTTGGTGGTGGCGATTATAGGACCGCGCGCCAAACCCGTAAACTTCAAGGACTTGGTCATTTTGCCCCACGGCTTTGCCTGACCAAGTGACGGTGTTCTAGCCGAGACCGGTGGTGCGACCTTTGATCTGGGTCAAACTGGCGGTCATTCCATGCAAATGAATTGCGCGCTCGATCAAGTACCAAGGGGAGGGGCGCATAGACGGGGTAGAGATGGTGCTGCGAGAGAGGATTGAACTCTCGACCTCTCCCTTACCAAGGGAGTGCTCTACCACTGAGCTACCGCAGCTGGCCGACGAATGCGGCTGGCTTCTGCCATAGGTCTTTGCAAAGCGCAAGCGAGGCTTGCACTTACCCAAGGCAGGTTTTTAACAGAAGCGGTATGATTTATGATGATCGCGCTCAGATATGCTTGGGGAAAACATGGCGGACGACAAGAAGGCGGCGAAAACGCGGGAAGATCGGTTGGCGGAGCAGCTTCGCGCGAATCTTGCCCGCCGCAAGGAGCAAACCCGATCCCGCCGGCAGGGTGAGGCGGATTTGCGCCGTGAAGGGGTGGCGGTGGAAGGCGGCGCGGCGGCAAATGAGGACGAATAAGGGCGCGCTCGGGAGCCCACGATCAGGGAGACGGCAAACGGGTTCCTTGATGTGGCCATCTTGATCGTCTAGGGGACGGGTTTAGTTTATTCGCCGTTCGACGCCGCGTTTGCGGGCCTCCGGCATTCAAGGAAAGTCAGGGCTCGCATGGACCGCATCAGACTCGTGGGTGGTAACACGCTCAACGGCACTATTCCGATTTCCGGCGCCAAGAACGCCGCGCTGCCGCTGATGATCGCGTCGCTGCTGACCGACGACACGTTGACCCTGGAGAATGTGCCGCATCTCGCGGATGTCGAGCAGCTGATCCGCATCCTCGGCAATCACGGCGTCGATTATGCCGTCAGCGGCCGCCGCGAAAAGCAGGCGGAAGGCTATTCGCGCACGATCAGCTTCACCGCGCGCAACGTCGTGTCCACCACAGCACCCTATGAGCTCGTGTCGAAGATGCGGGCGAGCTTCTGGGTCATCGGCCCGCTTCTGGCGCGCTGCCACGAGGCACGTGTGTCGCTGCCGGGCGGCTGCGCTATCGGCACGCGGCCGGTCGATCTGTTTATCGAAGGTTTGGAAGCATTGGGCGCGACGCTCGACGTCGATGGCGGCTACATCAATGCCAAGGCGCCGGGCGGTCTCGTCGGCGCGCGCTATGCGTTCCCCAAGGTTTCCGTTGGCGCGACTCACGTGCTGATGATGGCGGCATCGCTCGCCAAGGGCGAAACGGTGCTGGAAAACGCGGCGCGTGAGCCGGAAGTCGTCAACCTCGCCGAATGCCTGAACGCGATGGGCGCGCGGATCAGTGGCGCCGGCACATCAACGATCACCATCGAGGGCGTGGAAACGCTGCATGGCGCGCGCCATGCCGTTATTCCCGACCGTATCGAAACCGGCACCTATGCGATGGCCGTGGCGATGACCGGCGGCGACGTTCTGCTCGAAGGCGCCAAGCCCGACTATCTGCAGGCTGCTCTCGACACGCTGGTGCAAGCCGGCGTCGAGGTAACGCCGGGCGCAAGCGGCATCCGCATTCGCCGCAACGGCAACGGCATCCTGCCGGTCGACATCACCACCGAACCGTTCCCCGGCTTTCCGACCGATCTGCAGGCGCAGTTCATGGGCCTGATGACGATGGCCAACGGCCAGTCGCGCATCACCGAAACGATCTTCGAAAACCGCTTCATGCATGTGCAGGAGTTGGCGCGTCTCGGCGCCCAGATCCACCTGTCCGGCCAGACGGCGATCGTGGATGGCGTTTCCAAGCTCAAGGGTGCGCCGGTGATGGCGACCGATCTGCGCGCATCCGTGTCCTTGGTGATCGCCGGATTGGCGGCCGAGGGCGAAACGGTGGTGAACCGCGTCTATCACCTCGATCGCGGCTTCGAGCGCCTCGAAGAAAAGCTGTCGCGCTGCGGCGCCGACATCGAACGCATATCCAGCTGAAACCGCACGACATTTGACGCGTTCGTCTAGCGAAAGGCGCGGGTGACACATTGCTCTCCCGCGCGTGAACGCCTACACGAAACCGGACCTGTCAAATGAGATCGCCATGCTGAAACTTGCAGCACTCGACGAAGACGATCTGAAAATCGTTTCCGCCCATGTGCAGGATGCGGTGATCCGCGTCGGGGATATGCGCTGGGACAAGGGCGCACGTCGCTTCCTTCTGGAAATGAACCGCTTCGCCTGGGAAAGCCCGGTCAATTCCGTGTTCAATCAGCGTTACGAACGCCGCCGCTCGGTTCTGCATTTCGAAGGCGTGCAGGCTGTGCGCGCAAGCGGAATTACGCGCGACAAGGTGGACGACGTTCTCGTTCTTCTCTCGATCCGCTTCACGCCTGAAGACGCGCCCGCCGGCACGATCGAGCTGATTTTTGCCGGCGATCATGCGCTTCGGCTTCAGGTCGATTACGTCGAAGGCCGTTTGACCGATCTAGGTGCGGCCTGGGAAGCGGGATCGAAGCCCGCCCATTTCGGATGATGTTGCTGTGGTAACCCGTCTCGATCAGCGTGAGGGCGATTTCGAGCCCCGCTTTGCCTCCTTTTTATCGACCAAGCGCGAAGTGTCGGATGATGTGGATCGCGCGGTGCGCGACATCATCGCCGATATCCGCGCGCGCGGCGATGCCGGCCTGATCGATTATACAAAGCGCTTCGACCGTTCCGACATCACCGGGCGGCTGCGGATTACGCCGGAAGAGATCGCGCAAGCCTACGAGAGCGCCGATCCAACGGTGGTGGATGCACTGCGCTTTGCCAGGGAACGCATCGCGTCCCATCATGCCCGTCAGAAGCCGCAGGATGATCGCTATACCGATGCCGTCGGTGTTGAACTCGGTTCGCGCTGGACGGCTGTTGAGTCGGTCGGCCTTTACGTGCCAGGCGGCACGGCAAGCTATCCAAGTTCTGTTCTGATGAACGCCGTGCCAGCTGTCGTGGCCGGGGTCGAGCGGCTCGCCATGGTGGTGCCGGCACCCGATGGCGTGTTAAACCCGCTCGTGCTGGTGGCTGCCGACATTGCAGGCGTCAGCGAAATCTACCGCATCGGCGGTGCGCAGGCGGTGGCAGCCCTTGCCTATGGCACGGAAACCATCGCGCCGGTCGCCAAGATCGTTGGTCCTGGCAATGCCTATGTCGCGGCCGCCAAGCGCCAGGTGTTCGGCACGGTCGGCATCGACATGATCGCCGGGCCTTCGGAAGTCCTTGTGGTCGCCGACGCCCAGAACAACCCCGACTGGATCGCTGCCGATCTCCTGGCGCAGGCCGAGCATGATGCCTCCGCGCAGTCGATCCTGATCACCGACGAGGCCGGCTTTGCCGATGCGGTCGCGCAAGGCATCGAGCGACAGCTCAAGCTTCTGCCGCGCGGCGAGATCGCATCACGTTCCTGGGCCGATTTCGGTGCGCTGATCCTGGTGGACAGCATCGACGCTGCGGTTCCCCTCATCAACCGCATCGCCGCCGAGCATCTCGAACTCGCCATTGTCGATCCGGATGCGCTTCTGCCAAAGATCCGCAATGCCGGCGCGATCTTCCTCGGCGCCTATACGCCGGAAGTGATCGGCGATTATGTCGGCGGCTCCAACCACGTCCTGCCGACCGCACGCTCGGCCCGTTTCTCGTCCGGCCTGTCCGTTCTCGACTTCGTCAAGCGCACCTCGATCCTGAAGCTCGGCCCCGATCAATTGCGCGCGCTGGCACCGGCCGCCATTGCCTTGGCAAAAGCCGAAGGCTTGGATGCCCATGGCCGCTCCGTTTCGATCCGATTGAACGTCTGACCATGACGCTGCCGCCGAACTGCCGATTGATCGAAGTCGAGCTCGACGAATCAATCGGCCGTTCCACGCCGGATGTCGAACATGAGCGCGCGGTCGCGATCTTCGACCTGATCGAGGAAAACAGCTTTCGTCCTCTCGGCGACGAGGCGGGTGGCCCCTATCGGCTCAAGCTGTCACTGGTGGAAAACAAACTGGTCTTCGCCATCAACCGCGAAGACGGCGAGCAGGTCGTGCTCCACATCCTGTCGCTGACTCCATTCCGGCGGATTGTGAAAGACTACTACATGATCTGCGAAAGCTATTACGACGCGATCCGGTCTTCCACGCCAAGCAAGATCGAAGCGATCGACATGGGTCGGCGCGGCCTTCACAATGAAGGCTCGCAAACGCTGTTGGACCGGTTGGGCGGCAAGATCGAGGTCGACTTCACCACGGCCCGGCGCTTGTTCACGCTGATCTGCGTTCTGCATTGGCGCGGCTGATTGCCTGTGACGGATCAGGAACCTCAAAAAGACGATACAGCGGACAAACCCGCCAAAGCGCCGCGCTCCGTACTTTTTCTATGCGGAATGAATGCCGTGCGATCGCCTATGGCCGAGCAGATCGCGCGCGGTGTGCTGCCGTCGTCGACCTTCGTGGCATCGGCCGGCGTGCGGGCAGGGGAGCGCGACCCCTTCGTGGATGCCGTGCTTGCCGAAAAGGGCCTGACACTGGGCGAGCGCCAGCCGATCACGCTCGACCAGCTGGAAGACGACTATTTCGACCTCATCATCACGCTGGCGCCGGAAGCGCACCACCGCGCTTTGGAACTGACGCGCACGCTGGCAGTGGACGTGGAATATTGGCCGACGGCCGACCCGACCTCAGCGACGGGCCGGCGTGACCAGATCCTTGACGCCTATCGCGATGTGCGCGATCGGCTGGAAGCGCGAATAATCAACCGCTTTGGCTCGAAAAGCGCGTCCTGACACCCCAAATAAGACGTTCACAACAGGCGCGGCATCATATAGGTGTTGCCCCAGATTTCAGGTCTCTTCTGAAGGGGCCGCAGAAAGGATACGGATGGCAAAGGAAGAAGTCCTCGAATTTCCCGGCACGGTCACGGAACTGCTGCCGAATGCGATGTTCCGGGTGAAGTTGGAAAACGAGCACGAGATCATTGCTCACACCGCTGGCCGCATGCGCAAGAACCGCATCCGCGTGCTCACGGGTGACAAGATCCTGGTGGAAATGACGCCCTATGACCTGAGCAAGGGCCGCATCACCTATCGCTTCAAGTAAACTCGGCCGTTTTGAACAAAACGGCCGCTCCGGCGCCTGCTTAGGCATCCAGCCGTTTGAAGCCGCCATTCTCCGCTTTCATTGCCGGAATTGATCGATGAGCGACGTTGCAAAGCTAGTTCTGGCGTCCGGCTCGCCGCGGCGCATCGAGCTGCTGCAGCAGATGGGCATCGAGCCGCATCGCATTCTGCCGGCCGATGTCGACGAGACGCCCGCCAAGAGCGAGATTCCGCGCTCGCTCGCCAAGCGCCTGTCGCGCGAAAAGGCCGAGCGTGCTGTGGCCATCATGGCCGCCGAAAAGACGGCAACCGGCGCCTTCATTCTGGCTGCAGATACGGTTGTGGCTGTGGGTCGCCGTATTCTGCCGAAAGCAACGATCTCCGACGAGGCGGTCGACTGCCTGCAACTGCTGTCGGGTCGTTCGCACCGCGTTTACACCGGCGTCTGCGTCATCACGCCGGCCGGCAAGATGCGCCAGAAGCTCGTGGAAACACGCGTGCGCTTCAAACGCCTGTCGCGTCGCGAGATCGACCGCTACATCGCGTCCGGCGAATGGCGCGGCAAGGCGGGCGGCTATGCCATCCAGGGCCTCGCAGGGGGCTGGGTGGTGAAACTTGTCGGCTCCTACACCAATGTCGTCGGCTTGCCGCTCTATGAGACCGCAGGCCTGCTGGCCGGCGATGGCTTCGACGTCCATTCCGGTTGGGGCGCAGGCTCGTAAGCCTCGCCATCGTGGCTACGAATTCGATCTTTCCTCGGATCGCCTGCGTACCTATCTTCCGCTTACATCCCAGACCGACCTGATTGGAAGCGCCAGTTCATGGCTGAGACGATCGTCACCCCTTTGCGCCTGAAACGCCCATGCCCCGAATGCGGCCGCCCCTCCCAGCGCGCCACCTTCCCCTTCTGCTCGCCGCGCTGCAAGGACATCGACCTGAACCGCTGGCTCTCAGGCGCTTACGCCATTCCCGTGCGCGACGACGAGGAAGACGAACAGGAAACGCTCCCGGGCGAAAGCGAGCGCAGCTGAAGCCTTTCCCAACACACGAACAGCCCGGATCGGGCGTTCGGCGAGGAGGCTGTGGGTAAGCTGACGAATGTTTTTCCTAAATGCCCTTGGGGTGCTGGACAGGGCAAAAACCCGTGCTATAACCCCGCTCGCTTCCGGCGGAGCACCAACCCCGCCGCGCCATGGCATTTGCCTTGGACCGGATGCCCAAGTAGCTCAGTTGGTAGAGCATGCGACTGAAAATCGTAGTGTCGGTGGTTCGATTCCGCCCTTGGGCACCATTTCTCCCAAACACACACCATTCCTGATCGGTCTTTAGTCGGCTTTCCGCGCCGCTGCCAATCTCCCATCAGCAGCGGCGATGGCCTCAATCGTAGGTGTCTTCTTCCGCGCCGGCGCCGGCGATCTCCTCCGCGCCGGGAGCATCGGCGCCGCTATCGGTTGCTGGTCGGTCCTGATCCTTGCGGCGGGCTGGGCTGCGGTCTTCTGAACTCTCCGACAGGCCGAGCTTGGCGCGAACAGCTTCGACCTGATCGTCGCTGACTTCGATGATCGACCCGCTGTCATCCGGCAGGCCGGAGCCGGACTGACCAATCGTTTCGTTCTTGGGGCGGTCGTTGGTGCCTGTGGTGATCTTCTCTTTCATGACTTGGTCCTCCATTTGGGGTCGAACGCGCAACTCCTGAGATGGGTCCAGCGTGCTTGGCTGAACTTGCCACGCTGGATCGCGCTGACGATCGGGACAAGTACGGCGGACCGATCTTCAAGCAAGGCGCACGAAGCCTTCCGCGCTCCCGCTTTCCCACAATCATCTGTGCCTGATGGCTTGTGACTGGCCGCTAGTCGCGCAACAAGCATCGCGATCCGGCGCATGCGCCGGCAAGAAGAGGACGTTGTTGGATTAATGCAAGCAAAACTGGATGGAGCGACAGGCACACCTGTGCGGTCGCTCAATCGCGATGACATACGGGTTCTGGGACTTTCAGCCTTGGGCGGCGCACTGGAATTCTACGATTTCATCATCTTCGTCTTTTTTGCCAGCGTGATCGGCCACCTTTTCTTTCCGCCGGACATGCCGGAATGGCTTGTTCTGATCCAGACCTTCGGCATTTTCGCTGCCGGCTATCTCGTGCGTCCGCTGGGCGGCATCCTGATGGCGCATTTCGGCGATCGTGCCGGCCGCAAGCGCGTGTTCACCCTGTCAGTTTTCCTCATGGCCTTGTCGACGCTGGCGATGGCCTGTCTGCCAACTTACGCGGCGATCGGCGTGCTGGCGCCCATCCTGCTGATTGTCTTTCGCATGCTGCAAGGCGCGGCGATCGGCGGCGAGGTTCCGGGTGCCTGGACCTTCGTGGCCGAACACGTGCCTGCCAATCGCGTCGGTATGGCCTGCGGCTTCCTTTGCTCCGGCTTGACCTTCGGCATCCTGCTCGGCTCGTTCATCGCCGCCGGAATCAACTGGGCCTTCAGCCCAGAGGAAGTCGCGAGTTTCGCTTGGCGCATTCCGTTCTTTATCGGCGGTGTGTTCGGCCTCCTCGGCGTGTATCTGCGCCGTTGGCTCAGCGAAACGCCGATCTTCCTGGAGATGAAGGCCAGCAACCGGCTTCAGAAGAGCCTGCCGCTCAAGATCGTCCTGCGCGACCATCTGCATGGCGTCGTGATCTCGGCCTTGCTGACCTGGATCCTGTCGGCCGGCATCGTGGTCACGACGCTGATGACATCGACTTTCCTGCAGAAGCTTTATGGTTATTCGCCGCTGGAGTCGCTGCTGGCCACCAGCTTCGGCTCGTTGTTCCTGATCGTCGGCACGGTCTCGGCGGGCGCGCTGGTGGACCGCATCGGCAGCGGCCGCTTCTTTGCGGTGGCCGGCGTGGTGTTCGGCATCGCGACCTTCGCGTTCTATACCTATGCCGGCGTGTCACTGCAGGTTCTGTTTGCGCTTTACGCGGTGATGGGCTTGTCCGTGGGAATGGTGGGCGCGACGCCTTACGTGATGGTGCGCTCATTCCCGGCCGAAGTGCGGTTCTCCGGCCTGTCCTTCTCCTACAACGTTGCTTACGCCATCTTCGGCGGTTTGACGCCGGTGGTGGTGACGTCGCTGCTGGCCGTCAATCCTATGGCCCATGCCTGGTATCTGGTCTTCATTGCCGTGCTGACGACAGCTCTAGGCTTCTACCTCATGCGCTACAGCGAGCGCCTGGAAGGCGATATCGGACTGCGGCCAGCGCTGGCCTACTGAAGCAACCATCCTGCGGCACAGCAGGGCAGATATGAAAAGACCCGGCTGCAAGCGGCCGGGTCTTTTTAATTTCAGCGGGGTTGAAGCAGAAGCTACCTAGCTCGACGCTTGTTGTAGCGCTTCGAGGCATCGTTGCGTGCCATTCTGCCAAGACGGCAGGGTGAAGTTGAAAGCGCTGGCAAACGTGCCGTTGTCCAACCGCGAATTCGCCGGCCGCATAGCTGGCGTCGGGTACTCCGTAGTCGTGATCCGCTCGACCTTGGCCGATGCTCCCCCTAGCTCTGCCGACCGCCGAAAGACTTCTTCAGCGAAGTCGGCCCAGGTGCAGGTGCCTTCGGCCGTCATGTGGAAGATGCCGCGCCAGGTTGGGTCGGCGGGGGAGGCGAGGGCGTGGTCGAGTACCCTAGCCAGGCCTTCTGCGATGTCGGGCGCGTAAGTGGGGCTGCCCCATTGATCGGCGACGACGCGGATCGTGTCGCGGTCGGCTGCCAGGCGCAGCATCGTCTTCAGGAAGTTGTTGCTATAGGGGCTGAATACCCAGGCGGTGCGCAGGATGACGTGGTCCGGGTTGGCTTGCGCCACCGCGCGCTCGCCGGCGAGCTTGGAGCGGCCGTAGACGCTTTGGGGATCGACGGGATCGTCTTCGGTGTAGAAGCCGTCCTTGTTTCCTGCGAAGACGTAGTCTGTCGAAATGTGCAGGATCGGGATGCCCGCTTCGCGCGCTGCGGTCGCGAGAACGCGCGGGCCCGTCTCATTCGCCGCGAAGGCCGCGTCCGGTTCGGTTTCTGCCTTGTCGACGGCCGTATAGGCGGCGGCGTTGATGAGGGCGGCGGGCTGGTGTTCGAGGATGGCTGCTTCCACGGAAGCAGGGTCTGTGATGTCGAGTTCCGGCCGCCCGAGCGTCACGAACTGACGGTCAGGCGTGGAGATGGCGGCCAGGGATTGGGCGACCTGGCCGGAGCGACCTGCAACGAGAATCTTCACGAGGCCTTCCGCTGCCCGAGGCGCTCGCCGGAATATTTCTTGGCGCGGATCGGACCCCACCATGCCTCATTGTCGAGGAACCACTGCACCGTCTTTTCCAGACCGGTCTCGAAGGTTTCTTGCGCCTTCCAGCCGAGTTCGGATTCGATGCGGCTGGCATCGATCGCATAGCGCAGATCGTGGCCGGGGCGGTCGGTCACGAAGGTGATGAGGTCGCGGCGCGACGACACATCGGGCAGGGGACGCAGCCGGTCGAGGACGTCGCAGATCGTTTGAACCACGGTCAGGTTCGAGCGCTCGTTACGTCCGCCGATATTGTAGGAGCGGCCGAGCTCGCCCTTCGTGGCGACCAGCACGAGCGCGCGGGCATGATCGTCGACGTAAAGCCAGTCGCGCACATTCTCGCCATTGCCGTAAACCGGCAGCGGCAGGCCTTCCAGGGCGTTGAGGATCACCAGCGGGATCAGCTTTTCGGGGAAGTGGTAGGGGCCGTAATTGTTCGAGCAGTTGGACAAGACCACCGGCAGGCCGAACGTGTGGTGCCAGGCGTTCACAAGATGGTCGGACGCAGCCTTGGATGCCGAATAGGGCGAGGACGGCGCATAGGGCGTTTCTTCGGTGAACATCTGGTCGTCGAAGCCGAGCGTTCCAAACACTTCATCGGTGGAAATGTGGTGGAAGCGGAACGTGTCGCGCTTGTCGCCCGTCAGGCTGTTCCAGTACTCGCGCACGGCTTCGAGCAGGCGGTAAGTGCCGACGATGTTGGTCTGGATGAATTCGGCCGGACCATCGATGGAGCGGTCGACATGGCTTTCGGCGGCCAGATGCATGACGATGTCGATCTCATGCTTGCGCAGCGTCTCGCCGACCTTGGAACCATCGGCAATATCGGCCTGCACGAAGCTGTACCGGGGATTGTCCGCGATCGGAGCCAGTGTCTCGAGGTTGGCCGCATAGGTCAGCTTGTCGAGATTGACGACGTGGTGCTCGGTTTCGTTGATGAGGTAGCAGCAAACGGCTGAGCCGATGAAGCCGGCTCCACCTGTCACGAGGATGTTCATCGCAAGCGGTCCTTAAAAAACGAGGGCGATATCGCGCAGCAAAGGCGCAACCTTGTCCTTGTCGGACAGATGCGGTGCAGAACCTTCGATCGGCCAATCCACGGCGATCTCGGGATCGTCCCAACGGATGTTGCGGTCATGCTGAGGCGAATAGGGTGCGGTCACCTTGTAAAACACTTCCGTGTCTTCCTCGAGCGTGAGGAAGCCATGAGCGAAGCCTTCCGGCACCAGGATCTGGTTGAAGCTTTCGGCTGACAGAAGAAGGCTCGCCCATTTTCCGAACGTCGGAGAATCCTTGCGAATATCAACGGCTACGTCAAAGATGCTGCCGCGCAGGACCCGCACGAGCTTGGCCTGCGCAAAGGGCGGCTCCTGATAATGTAGGCCGCGCAGCGTGAACTTTTCGCGCGAAAGCGACTGGTTGTCCTGGATCCACTGTCCGGGCAGGCCGGCCTCGATCAGCCGCTGCTGGTTGAAGGTCTCGGAGAAGAACCCGCGATTGTCACCGAACTTGCGCGGCGTCAGCTCGACGACATCGGCGATGGAAAGCGGGGTAACGGTCAGCATCGAACACTCTGATTGCATATTGCTCTTCTGCGAACTGCTAATAGGCGAAGCGTCCGCTCGTGTCGACTGAGGCGAGCTTACCTCAATCGCATTGTGTTGCAGTCGCTGTTCATCCCGGAAGTGAAGCGCCTCGGGTTCACCAAAGAAAACGGCGGACCCGAAGGCCCGCCGTAAAGATGTTTCTATGCGCCTGATGTCAGGTCTTCGGCAGCGCGTAGGCGATGTAGTAGTCGCCCACCGGCGTTTCCATGAAGTGATGGCCACCGGCCTGGATCACGAGGTATTCGCGCCCGTTCTGCTCATAGATGATCGGGTTGGCCTGGCCACCGGCAGGCAGCACATCCGACCACACGACATCGCCGGTCTTCAAGTCGATGGCGCGGATCAGGTTATCCGTGGCTGCGGCGATGAAGACGAGCCCGCCCTTGGTCACAACCGAGCCGCCATTGTTTGGCGTGCCGATGGTAAAAGGCAGGAAGGACGGGATGCCGAAGGGACCATTGCGGCGGGCCGTGCC
>NZ_DAMBUH010000020.1:1080-1658 GCF_032053605.1 Tianweitania sp. | reverse complement strand
GAATGCCGCCGAGCGGAGGCTTCTTGCAGGGAATGCCGGTAAAAGGCGCGCGCCAGCCGGCATTGACGTCGATGCCGTAAGGCGCACCAGCCTGCGGATCGCCAGCACCTTCCGCGTTCGAACCGGACTTCGCGCCCTGTTCGATCTCGTTGATCGGCTTCAGCCCACGCTTGTCGGCTTCTTCACGGGGAATGAGCCGGTTGTGGTTCGGCACGTCGTTGTAGTTGGCAACGATGATGCCGCGTTCCGGATCAATCGCCACGCTGCCCCAGTCCGACCCACCATTATAGCCGGGATACTGGATCCAGTAGGTGTCGGTGGTCGGATGCGTGTAGATGCCATTGTAAGTCGCCTGCCGGAAGGCGATGCGGCAGAACAGCTGATCGAGCGGGGTGACGCCCCACATATCGGCCTCGGTGAGGTCTTCCTTGCGAAGCGTGTGGTAGCCGGAAGCCGGCTGGGTCGGCGCGTATTTGCCGTCTTCAACACCGCCCGCTGGCGTCTTGATTTCTTGCATCGGCACCAGCGATTCACCGGTTTCGCGATCCAGAATATAGATGTCGCCCTGCTTTGAAGGG
>NZ_DAMBUH010000020.1:0-1049 GCF_032053605.1 Tianweitania sp. | reverse complement strand
ACAACGGCGGGTCGGTTGCCGCCCTCGGCCGGGAAGTCGATCAGCGTGACCTGGCTGCCGAGATCGTAGTCCCACACATCCTGGCGTACCGTCTGGAAGCGCCAGCGCGGCTTGCCGGTGGTCACGTCGAGCGCCACCAGCGAGGTCGACCATTCGTTTTCAGCTTCCGAGCGGTTGCCGCCCCAATAATCCACGGAGGAGTTGCCCAGCGGCAGGAAGACGAGGCCGGACTGCTCATCGCCGGTTGCCGTCGTCCACATGTTCGGCGTGCCGCGCGTATAGGTCTGGCCTTCCGGTGGCAGGCCGGTGAGTTCGGGGTTGGCGAGATCCCAGGCCCAGGCGAGCTGGCCGGTCACGGCATCGAAGCCGCGGATCACGCCGGACGGCGCATCTTCGGCCTGACCATCCTTGACCTGTGCGCCGGTGACGACAATGCCGCGCACGATGGCCGGAGGCGCGGTCACCGCATACCAGCCGGGCACCTTTTCGCCGATGCCGGTCCACAGATCGACCGTTCCGCCCTGACCGAAGTCCTGGCAAGGCTGGCCTGTCTTGGCATCGACGGCGATGAGGCGCGCGTCGATCGTTCCCTGAATGACGCGGGCGGCACAAGCCTGATCCGGCGCGGTATTGGGAACTTCGTAATAGGATACGCCGCGGCAGGAAGCGCCGTAAGGGATGGATTCTGCGGGCACCTTGGGGTCATAGCGCCAGCGTTCCTTGCCGGTCGCCGCATCCACCGCGGTCATGATGTTCATGGCCGAGCAGATGAAGAGCGTGTCGCCGATCTTGAGTGGCGTGCCCTCGGGCGAATACTTGTCCTTGGTCGCTTCCGTCGGCATGTCGCCGGTGCGGTAGGTCCACACCTTCTGGAGGTTGGCCACGTTTTCCGGCGTGATCTGGCTCAGCGGCGAATAGCGGGTTGCCTGTTCGCTGCCGCCCCAGAAGGGCCAGTCGGTTCCAGCTGCCCGCTGCGGTGTCACCGGGCGTGCGGCCTGAACGGGCGCGCTGTTGCCTGCATCCGGCGCGCTGGCCGGACCGGCATCGCT
>NZ_DAMBUH010000019.1:0-49621 GCF_032053605.1 Tianweitania sp. | reverse complement strand
AGGTCAACTGTTTCGCCAGCATGTTGCCGGCCTCGATGTTGGGCACGACCAGGATTTCGGCGCGGCCCGCCACCGGCGAGATGATGCCCTTTTCCGCCGCTGCCGCTTCGCTGACGGCATTGTCGAAGGCGAGCGGCCCGTCGAGCAATCCGCCTTCGATCTGGCCGCGATCGGCCATCTTGCACAGCGCTGCCGCATCCAGCGTCGAACGCATAGCAGGGTTGACGACCTCAACGGCCGACAGGATCGCGACCTTGGGCAGCTCCAAGCCGAGCACACGCGCAAGGTCGATCGCGTTGCGGATGATGTCGGCTTTCACCGCCAGATCCGGCTCGATATTGATGGCCGCATCGGTAATGATCAGCGGCGTCGGATAGCCCACCACATCCATGATATAGGCGTGGCTGATGCGCCGCTCGGTGCGCAAACCGGTGGCCGATGGCACGACGGCGCCGAGCAGTTCGTCCGTATGCAGCGAGCCCTTCATCAACAGGCCGGCCTTGCCCGCCCGCACCAGTTCCACCGCCTTGGTTGCGGAATCATGGCTGTGAAGCGCGTCCACCAGAGGAAAGGCGGAAACGTCGCGCCCGGCTTCCTGCGCCGCAGCCTCGATACGATCGCGCGGACCAACCAGGATCGGCAGGATCAAGCCCTCGTCGACAGCTTCAACCGCGGCATTGATGGCGGCGGCGCTGCAGGGATGGGCAATCGCCGTCAACACCGGCTCGCCGCCGCGCGTCGCTTCGATCAAACGGCGAAAACGATCATGCTCGCCGGGCTGGCCATAAAGCGCCTCATTGTCAAAATTCCGCATCCGTCCGCCAATTCTCTTCAAGAAGTCCGTCATCACAAAAGGCTCCCGCCAACCGCGCTCATGCAGCAGCAGCTTTACCTTCCAGGCAACCCTATAAAGGCGAAGGGCGGTGCAACGATGATGACAAATCGTCCGCATCATGGCTCAAGCGCCCGTTCTCGCACAACGAGGCATCCCAGCGCAGAGACGAACGCACGTTGTCTTGCAGACTATCGGAAGGAAAAGTGGTGCGGGTGGTCTGCATCTTATTGTAATTGCAGCATGTTTCACCGGTTATCAATTCGTATCAGACCCCGTGAAGGCTCTTGATCTTCCTGTTTCGTTCTGTTTCACGGTTTCTCACCGAATAGCGTCCAACCGCGCGCCGGAAGGTGGTTTAGCGGGTGGGTTAGATCATCGTGAGAAAAAGGTGGACAGAGATGCCGGCCATGAACCGCCTAAGTGCAAGGGCAGTCGCTACGCTTGGGTTCGGCAAGTACGCCGATGGCGCCGGCCTCTGGTTGCATAAGCGAGAGGACGGAGGCGGGCAATGGTTTCTTCGCTACACGATCCACGGGCGACGGCGGGAGATGGGCCTGGGCTCATCGCTTGAAGTGACCCTGAAAGAAGCGCGCGAGGCCGCTACGGAATACCGTGCCCAAGTCCGAGCCAACAAGGATCCAATCAAGGAGCGCGAACGCATCCGACGCGAAGCCGACCACAATCGAAACCTTCTTAAGGACATCGCTGCCGATGCCTTCGAGGCTCGCAAAGCGCAGTTGAAGGGTGACGGGATGGCGGGCCGGTGGTTCTCGCCGATCGAGCAGCATGTCCTTCCGAAACTCGGCAAGATGCCAGTAACGGAGATCAACCAGCGCGACGTGCGCGATGTCATGACACCGATCTGGCACACCAAGGCTGACACGGCGATGAAGGCGATGCAGCGCCTGCGGATAGTTCTGCAGCATGCGGCGGCTCTCGGCCTAGACGTGGATCTTCAGGCCGTCGACAAGGCGCGCGCGCTGCTCGGGCAACAGCGGCATAAGGCCAAGAACATCCCTGCGCTGCACTGGAAAGAGGTTCCTGCCTTCTACCGCTCACTTGACGAGGGTTCGGTGACGCACCTGGCGCTTCGTTTGCTGATCTTGACAGGCGCCCGATCTGGACCGCTGCGCAACATTCGCGAGGATCAGATCGACGGCGATGTCTGGACGATCCCAGCCGAGGCGATGAAAGGGGCGAAAGACAAGACCAACGAGTTTCGCATTCCGCTGTCCACCGAAGCGCTGAAGGTCATCGACCTTGCGCGTGCGCATGCACGTGAGGGCTACCTATTCCCGAGCGTTCGCAAAGGCGTCATCTCCGACATGACGATGGGCATGTTCATGCAGCGCCGGAAGATGGAAGCCCGGCCACACGGCTTTCGTTCAAGCCTGCGCGACTGGCTGGCCGAAGAGACAGAGGCGCCTTACGAAGTCGCCGAAACGATGCTCGGACATATTGTTGGCGGATCCGTAGAGCGCGCCTATCGGCGAACTGACTACCTGGAACAACGCAGAAAGTTGATCGAGCGGTGGGCTACGCTAATGGCAGGCGATGTGCGCGACTAAGTCAGTTTCAGAGGTTTATCAAGGCGTCGCTTCAACCTTTCACTCAGATCAAGAATTCGTTTCTTCCGATCCTCTTCCCCCTTTCGGTCTTCCTTTGTCATTTCTTCGAGACGCTCCCACGAGGAAACCAAGCTCTCTATCAGCTTGTTTGGATCCATTGTTTTGGCTGTCGAATCTGGGTTTAGCATCAATAGCAGTGTTTTGAGATCATCCGGCAAGTCTTCTCCCACAACGTCTCGAAAGCGTTCAATGGTGTGCCTCATGAGACTGATTGTATGAGCTAACTGCCGGTATTCCTCCACCTCACGCTGCGACCTTGCCAAGTTATCTTTCATGGTTTCCATGAAAAGCTCCGAGAGCTCCTTATACCCCTCAATTTCCTCAAAACTGCTTTCCAGTCGCTCTACGATTTCCGCGTTCAGCGACTTTTCGCCAGCAGCTTCTTGGACACGGGCATAAAGGTCCGACGGTACCCGGATCGTGTATCGGACATAATCATCTTGCTTAGCCATGGATGCACTTTGCACTAAAATGGTGAAAAACTACAGCTGCCTCATTGCGCACTAATTTGGTGCATGCTACCGCTTATCACTAAATTGGTGAACAGGAGGTTACATGCATTCTCAAATCGCTGACCCGCTTCTTCGAGCGCAAGAAGTCGCTGATCTGCTTAAAGTCAGCATTCCCACAATCTACAGGCGCATGGCCGATGGGTCTTTGCCAAAGCCGGTCAAGCTCGGTGCCGTAGCTCGTTGGCCTCAGTCGGAGATCATAGCTGCGGTGAAAGCAGCCGGCGAGAGAAGGACTGTCTGATGTCCTCGCCACAAAAGAAAGGCCCGGCAAGCGTTGGCGCGCTTCCAGGCCCTGTATCCAGAAACCCCACTACAGGAAACCAGAACATGCAGACGCATAGCACAGCGCCGGCCGATCCGGCAACCGCACACATCGATGCTTCCCTCCAACGAGCGATCATCCAAGCAAAGGCAGACTGGTACACTTACCTCGTCGCCAGCTGGGATGAAGATAATGGGATGCCCTACCCGCACGCATCCCGCCTAGTTCTTGAAGACTGGACAAGGCCAGCCGCCGATCATGTCGAGGCTATTATGGCTCTAAGCTTGGCCCTGGAACAGTACGCCATCGGCGACACACCGGTTATCCCGTCGATGATTAAGGCGGCACTCGGCTTTCTGGAAAGGCAAGCGTCATGAGCGCCCAGTGGAAAGTTGGCGATCTCGACGCTGATCTGAACCGCCTGAACGCGCTTCTCGAAGTGATCTGCGAGATCCAGTTTGATCTGGCTATAGGTGAAGCCGACCGCCGTGTGGACAGCCTCCTCTGGGTCGCCCGCGAAATGTCTAAGGGCGTCATGCATCACCTCGATGCTCATGGGTTCGAGGCCGCGTCATGAGCGAGAACAAACCTGACGTTCTCGACATCGAAGACATGCTCGATGAGGCCAAGCAGAAGGCCGAGCTTCTTTTCCTAGCTAGTCACGGCCTATCTGTGCGCGAGGAAATGAACGCGTTTGCTCACGGTGTTGCTCTGCTGATGGAGCAAATCGAAGAGACAAAGCTCGCTGTCGCCGGACTTCGGGAGCTTCAAGCATGAGCTCCCTGCAAGCCCTTTTCCAAGCCCATACGGCAGCCATTGCCGCATGGGATGCGATCCCTGACGACGAGTGGGACCAACAGGATGTTGCCCTCGGCAGGGTCATAGACCTGACCCGTGATGCTTTGCTCCTTCATCGTCCGATGACTCTAGCCGAGGTCGCTGAAAAGGCGGCCTACATGGCGACAACTCGCAGCTTCTGCGATTGGGACGATTTTCCGGCAGCCCGCCTGATCCATGCTCTGACACCGATCGTCACGACCTGCACCCAAGACGGGACATGGTTAGCGCGGTGTCCCTGCACCGGTCTTGTTGCCTCTGGTGCCACGCTTGATGAAGCCGTCGCTGAGTTGCAGCGCATTCTAGCCATCAGGAGCGCTGGTTGATGGTCGATCTGGAACAAGCCAACCGCGATGCGTTCGAAACCTACAAGGAGGCGAAAGCTAAGCTCGATGTGACGATGAAGTTCGAAGACGCGATGGTCGCCAAGCGTGCGTACTGGCGCTTCCTGCACATCTTGGATGAGCATTGCCCTGGAACGAACGTTATTCCGCTTCGCCGGCCGAACACAAACATCGGAGGCGCAGCTTAACATGCCCTCTGCAAAGGCTCGCCGGATAGATTACTCTCCGGATGAATACATTGCCGGTGTCGGCGGCGTTTTGAACGCTGCCGAACAGGGCGTCTATTGGATGATCTGCTCTCTGATCATGTCGGAGGGAGGGGCTGTCACTCAGAACGATCGTAGGTTCGCGGGCCTCTGCCTGGTACGTCCTGCGGAGATCAGAAAGCTTGTCGATCGCCTCGTTGAAATGGGGAAACTCTGTCGGTCAAGTGACGGTAAACTGTCACAGAAGCGCGCATTAAGTGAGGTCGAAAAGTCTCTAAAGCGTATCTCGACCGCATCCGAAAACGGTTCGAACGGTGGACGGCCAAACCGGAAAACGCAATCAAATCAACAAAATCCCAAAGCGGGCGGTTCTCCTGACGAAAAACTATCACTAACTACCAACTATCAACCACCAACCACCAACATAGAAAAAGAAGCACCAAGCGGTGCTTCCAAAAAGCGCGCCTCTCGCCTTTCGGATGATTGGACCCCCAGCGCCAAGCTGATCGAATGGGCTCAGGGTGAAAACCTTCCCGCTGGCGAGGTCAGACGAGAGGCGGACAAGTTCCGCGATCATTGGCATTCGTCCAGCGGCAGGAACGCGGCCAAGCTGGATTGGGACAAGGCATTCCAAAACTGGATTCGCAACTCGGTCGATGGGCGTAAGCCTCGTGGCAAGCGAGCCGACCGTGACGCGTCCGGCGATCTCACCAACGATTTCATGTTTGCGAGGGGCTAATGCACGACACGCGCAGCGCTCTTGCCGAACATGGCATCCGTCTCCGTGACGATCGGACGGGCAGCCACAAGACGACGTGCCCGAACTGCTCCAGCACTAGGCGCAAGAAGAACGACCCGTGCCTGTCGGTGACCATCGAAGCCGACAGGCGCGCAGTCTGGAACTGCCATCATTGCGCTTGGTCCGGCTCGACCGGCGGCGAAGGATATCGGCCAGCGATTGAGCGTCGGACTTATCGAAAGCCAACCCGTCCAAATGAGACACCTCGGCCCGAGACGCTGGCGGCATGGTTTGCGAAGCGCGCGATCTCTCAAGCTGTTGTCGAGAAGTTCGGCATCTACAAAACCCGGCAGTGGTTTCCCCAGACCGACCGCGAAGAGGATTGCATCGCGTTCCCGTATGAATGGGACGGTGAGTTGCGGAACGTGAAGTATCGCACGGCCGACAAGAACTTCCGGCAGGAAAAGGACCCGGAACCCGTGTTTTTCAATGCCGACAGCATCGCCGCGGATCAAGACCTGATCATCTGCGAAGGCGAAATCGACGTCATGGCGATGGCGCAGGCCGGGTTCGAGCGTGTCGTCTCGCTGCCGAATGGTGCGCCCTCAGGCCCTGAAACAAGCGATAAGCGCTATGAGCCTTTCGGCACCCATTGGGATGCGATCATGAAGGTTCGGCGTGTCTTGATCGCCACCGACATGGATGCACCTGGCGAGATGCTAGCGCAGGAGATCGCGCGCCGCGTTGGCAAGGATCGATGCTTTCGAGTGAAGTTCCCGAGGCAGAACGATGTTCAGTCCAAAGACGCCAACGAGTGCCTGATCGACCACGGCGCGGATGTTCTTCGCGAGTGCGTCCAGCTTGCCGAGCCATGGCCAATCGACGGCCTCCACGAGGTCGAAGACTTCGCGATGGAAGTCATGGATCTCTACGAGGGCAAAGGTCCGCAGCCACTTTCAACTGGCTTCTTGGAGATCGATAAATCGTTTCGCTACATCCCCGGCCAGTTCATTGCGGTCACCGGTATTCCGAACCACGGCAAGTCCCGGTGGCTCGATCAGGTCATGGTGCAGACCGCACGCCTCCGGGACGAAAAGTGGGCGATGTTCTCGCCTGAAACCGGTGAAGGCAACCACATCGCCGACCTGTGCGAGATCTGGGTTGGTGCCCCGTTCTTTGATGGCCCTAACCTGCGCATGTCGAGCCAAGACGTGTCGGCAGCCATGGCGTGGCTCAACCAGCGCATCTACTTCCTGGGCGCCGTCGAGCATACGCCGTCGATCGACTGGCTTCTGGAGCGAGCCCGCGCCGCGGTCATCCGCTACGGCGTCACGAACATCGTCATCGATCCGTACAACGAGCTCGAAGCGTCCAGACCAGACAAGCAGACAGAAACTGAGTTCGTTTCGCAGCTGATTTCGAAGTGCAAGAAGTTCGCCAAGCACCACGGCTGCACGGTCTGGATGATCATCCATCCGATCAAGTTGCGCGCGTCTGAAGACGGCAAGGACCCGGTTCCCGGCCTCTACGATCTGGCTGGCAGCGCCCATTGGCGGAACAAGGCGGATGCCGGGATCGTCGTTTATCGCGACTACGACAAGGACTGCACCTTCGTCATCTCCAAGAAGATCAGGCGACAGCCCATTTGCGGGCGTCCAGGCACGGTGAAGCTCGAGTTTGTCGGTGCTGATCGCCGTTTTCAAGCTATTCCAGACAGCTATCAGCCACTCGGGAGTGGAAGCAAATGAGCGAGACCTTCGTCGCGGTGCTGCACGCAAACAGCATCCATAATGCCCGCACCTATCCGACCTTTGGACAGAAGCTCCACGAAGCTGCGCGCGAATTGCGTGGAAGGCCGGCTGATCCGCAACCTTTCACAACGTACACTTCCTATGCCGCTACGGTTTCTTGGATCGTCGGCAAGGACGTGAGCGAAGCGAAGCAGGTTTATGTCGTAACTGAACATGCTGGCCGGCGGATCTACGCAGACTTCGCTGCAAGGCAGTCAGACCTAGATGCACTGGTCGATGTGCTTCGGGGGCATGGCTACACTTGCCGTCGGACCTCGGGAGACCGCGCATGAGCACCGCGAAACAAAGAGCCGAAGAAGATCGGCGCGTTCGCAAGTTGGTCGCTCATGACGGCGGCAAGGAAGGTGCGCGCGCCACCGTAGTTCGAACAAAGTTGTCCGGCGGGCGATCGGGTAAGCAGATCATGCGCGCAAAGCCTGGCACTTTCGAATGGCGATATGGCCGTCAAAAGCAGGACGCCCTCTTCCACGCCGGCAGCCACCTTGCCCAACTATGGGAGCGTGCTGGCATCGCCATCGCATCATCGGCCGACTTCCTTCGCGGTACATCGTCCGGCTACGCCACCGGCATTGGTGATGGCCGCGTAGCAGCGCTCGACAAGCTCGAAGGCTTCCGCGCGGCTATGGGCATAAAGGCTTCGGAACGGTTGATCGACTATTGCGTGATTGGCTTGACCTCGACCGAAATCGCGCAAAAGAATAGCACCAAGGATCGCGATATGGCCCCGGTTTTACACCAGGATCTGCGTGACTGTGCATCGCACTTTAGGTTCTTGTGAAACGCCTCAAGGCTGCAACGATGAGAAAGAAAGCGAATGTCAAAGGTCAGCAAAGAAGACTACGAACACCTCGACTTGTATGTACAAAAAGTCTTGCAACGGGCTGGCATTGCAGATGACCGGATGGCCGAGGCTACCGAAGCGCTTATGCACCCGATCACCGCTCTCGTGGACGATGGTCCGGGGTCCCAAGAATTTATCCCCTATATGAAGATGCGGCTGCGCCAATGGATTGGACCTGACGCTGGCCGATAGCGCGTTGACCTCCAACACGCGCCCTTACCTATTTCTCGTTCGAGCACTGCGCCGGAACCCGCCCTCGAGCCGCGGGTTTTTGTTTTAGGGCCGGCTCGAAACCGCAATTGCAAGGTCTTTGCAGTTCTTTCGCACCGGCTCCACAATTTTCTTGTCTATCGTCTCGTTTGCGGTCTCGACTCCTAGCCCGTTTTACTTCTTTTCTGCGGCCGGGAGATAAGACGCAGATGGCTAGAAAGATTAAGATGTCGGTGGGAGTGCTCAACATAGCGCTGCACCCGCATTCTCCAGAACTTTATGCGAAGTTCCTTCGTACGATATTCGATAACCGCGTTGTGGCTAAGCTCTCTGGCGATCGCTATGGGATGATCTCACTTCTTGATGAGCGAGAAAAGGACTCGGGACGTGTGTCAGGGATAGTGACCACGTTCGTTCAAATCGAAGCCGATGGCGATTGGTTCGACACCAAAAGTCTGAATACCGCCACCGCAGATCAGGTTTCACAGATCAACATTCCGCCAAACTTGAAAGCCAACTCGGCGACATACTACTTCGAGTTTGACCTTAAAAAACATCGACTCTACTACCAGAACTACTCGAAGGGACGCTGGATCACGGCAGCTTCAGCAGCACGCCTTTTTAGCGGTTTCGCCGACGATATCACGGTCTTCCTGGAGGTGGGATCGCCGAAGATTTCAATCGTTCAAGAAACAGAGGCCTTAGATCGCATCCTCTCGTTGCCGAAACTGACCGAGATCAAGATCACGCTGCTTCGGCCAAACCCTGACATCCTAGACGATGACTTCGAGGATAAAATCGAGGCTAACCTCGCCGCGTCGCACAGTCGCTCTTTAACGTTGATCTACAATGCCGAGCCCGGCCAGTCCCTGGTTGCCACTGAAGAGATTCGTCGCGCTGGAACGGCGGCTATCGAAATCGGAAAGGTTGAAGTTAAAGGCCGCGATGAAACGGGTGCGGTTCAGAAATCAACGGAACAATTTCCTCTGGTAAAGCAGACGACATACGATCCCGACGCAACAACCGAGCGTAATGCCTTCTTTGCTCTTTTACGGAATATGTTCCTAGGGTAGAATGGGCGAACCATGCTGAACCAGCTTCGCACTTTCGTCCGCTTCCTACGCAAATATTTCAAGGCGTATGGTGGGTGGGGTGCAGTGTTTGGCTCCCCGCTCTTCATTGTAGCCGTTCTAGTCACCGGCCTGAACTTTCCGAACTGGTCAGATAGAAGCTGGGTAGCACTCGCTCAGTCGATCATCCCCTCGCTTCTTGGCTTTTCCTTGGGGACGTATGCGATCCTGTTCAGCATCATTAGCGCCCGACTAAAGGGAGCTTTACGGACGACAAAGGCCGGTCATGGCTACGCTTACCTTGAAGTCATAAACGCGACCTTCTTCCACTTTATTTTCGTCCAGGTCATAGCGCTACTCTGGTCGTTGCTGGCTACAGGAGACGGGATCTACCAGCTATCGTATTTCATTGGGCAGCAATTCTCCTGGAACGTTGGCGTCTTTCGAACCTTGCGCCTGATCGGTCTCGGGGCCGGGTACTTATTGCTTGTCTACTCGCTGGTGCTGGTGATCAGCGCTTCTTTGGTGATCTACCGTTTGGCGCTTTTACGTGATCCAGCCGAAAGCCAAGATCGTTAGCTCAGATCCAAGATCCTTCCGTTTCGCCTACGAAACCATTTGACCTTCAACGCGAAACCTCGTATCAGATCGTTACGCGCAGAACTGCGTCATGAACCCGCCCTCACCCGGCGGGTTTTTGTTTGGCAGGCTGGTCGAGACCGAACCTAGCTTCGTCTTCACGGTCTTGCTCAAGCGCACACTGAAATCGCTCTTCGTCGTTCATCGGCTTGCTCAAAACCGGCAGGATGTGGTTCTGCCAAACGGCGACCTGCCCACCTATCAGCGAACCGACACCCCGATCAGCCACCTGCAGCGCTACGCCGTAAGACGGCGTGCCTTCCTCGAAGTACCCGGCTTCAATGAAATGGTGGATCCTCTCATGAAGTGGATCGTGCATGCTGTCGGTGTCGGTCACGGCTTTGCTCCCGTCGTTGCTTCCGTGAAGTTCTACGCATTCGGCATCACGATCAAGAACCAAGGTCGATGACCGACCGAGATTGCGGCAGCCTAACGCCACCAGCCGTAGTGGACACCGCACTCCCATACGGCGCTGATGATGGTGAGCAAAGCGGCGGTTTGAATTAGAAAATCCGTCATGATCGTGGCCCTCATTTACGTAGAGCCACCATCTCACGCCAACAGTTGGCGCCAACAACCGCTATGACCGAACGGTTGAAGCCGAGTTGGCTGGCTGTCTCGGTGTCGAAGTTTGTGGTTAGATCGACAATCGGCCCGGCCAGCTTTAAGCGGCAGCCGAGCCATTCCGCTTCTGTAGCGTACGTGATCGCGGACTACACGATGGCAAATTTCAGCGAGCAGGCGGGTTGGACTTCAGCCAGTCGTTGGTACCGGACTTGGCGCCAGAGAAGTGATGGACCTTGGTAAGCTCGCTGACCCACAGCGCGTCATTGTTGTCCATGAAGCCCCTGAAATGATCATGGACCTGTTTGGCTGTGTTGTCCAAATTCACCAACCAAGCCGAGTATTGGTATTTGTGCGCTTTCAGCCTCTTCAATTCATCAATGAGAGGTTTGTAGTCAGCCGAAGTCTCTTCCTTGTTGAGATCGTATGTAAGAGTGAAGATCGTCAAAGTTTTTCCTCCTCGATGTTGAAAACAAGCAAGGTAATGAAAGGTGGCGCGTGGCGGCAATCGAGACCAAAGGCGAGTATGCCGCAGCGACCTCCCGTCCACCGTCCGCCCGGTCAGGGTGACCGGCAACAGCAGCGTCGCAAATACGACCGTGCCCGCGACCAGCAAGACTGGCGCGCATGGTACAAGACAGCGGCATGGCAAAGGCGTCGAGCCGAACAACTAGCCGCCGAACCCCTGTGCGCGATCTGCAAGGCAGCAGGCAGGATCACGGCAGCATCGATTGCCGATCATCCAATACCCCATAGAGGGGACTACGACCTGTTCTGGCGGCAGAAGCTGCAATCCCTATGCGACCAAGCACCATGGCGGTGCCATTCCAGCGAGAAGCAGCGGCAGGAGGCTGTTAGCGCTTTCCACGACGGAAGGTAACCACTCCGTGCTTCAGGTCGGCATCGGCAAGGTAGCCGGCTGCCTGCCACGCTTTGCACTGGACGTGATTTGTCGTGTCCACATCCTCGTTGTTCCACCATGCGGCGTAGATCCGAGCAGACGAAGGCATGGACGCTACCAGATCAGCCAGTTCATCGAAGGTCATCACCACGCGATCGGCCGATTGCCTCATCAGGTGGTCTCTCCAAGGATCATAGATAGGCATTCTAACTGCTGCCCTCCACCATACCACAGTCAGGCAGGGGGGGGTCGAAAGTCCAGAGATCTGAGGGCCTAGACCGGCTGGGGGTGAAACTTCCACGCCGTCAAAATGAAAGACATTTTCCGATGGTTGGACGCAAGAAGACGCCTGATCACCTGAAGGTGGTTGCGGGCACGGATCGGCCCGACCGAATGAACCCGGATGCGCCGGTTCCCGACGAGGCTTTGCCCGACGCTCCGGAGTGGTTGTCCACTCGCGGCGCCGAACTGTTCGACCAGCTCGCCGCCGTCATCACGCCGATGGGTATTGGCTCTGCATCCGACGCCGCGATGCTGGCGCTGGCTGCTTCCAGGCTCGAAGAGGTCGAGATCTGCACGGCGATGATCGAGGACGGCGGGCGAACCTTCGTCAGCAACATCGAATACGACAATGACGGCCGCGTGGTGTCTCAGCAGATCAAGGGCCACCCGGCAGTCGCGCAACGAAGCGAGGCCATGCGCCACGCGCAGTCGCTCCTCTCGGAGTTCGGGCTGTCGCCGGCGGCGCGGTCAAAGGTCTCGGTGACCAAGAAGAATGAAGCAAACCCCTTCGCGGCGCTCGGCTGAGAACCCGCATGTCGAAGCAGGCAACCGCTACGCTCGACAGGTAGTCGCTGGCAAAGTCCCTGCGGGCAAGTGGGTGATCTTCGCCTGCAAGCGTCACCTGGACAATCTGGAGGCAAGCAAGCGCGCCGACTATCCATACCGGTTCGATGCTAAGACGGCAGAGAAGTGGTGCAAGTTCATCGAGCTTCTGCCCCACACGAAAGGCGAGTGGGCACGTAAGGGCGAAACGTTGCGGCTTGAGCCGTGGCAGTGCTTCAAGACGATCTGCCTTATGGGCTGGCTGCGGAAGCAGGACGGCCTGCGGCGGTATCGCAAGGCGCTGATCCTGGAGCCGCGGAAGAACGCGAAGTCGACGTGGGCGGCCGGCATTGGCTTGGGCATGCTGACGATCGACGGCGAACACGGCGCCGAGGTGTATTCCGGCGCGACTACTGAAAAGCAGGCGTGGGAAGTATTCAAGCCGGCGCGGTTGATGGCGCAGAAGTCGCCGGCGCTGCTGGCTCACTTCGGCGTTTCGGTGAACGCGAAGAACATCCACCGCCTGGGCGACGGGTCGAAGTTCGAGCCGCTGATTGGTGATCCTGGCGATGGTGCCTCGCCATCGTGCGCGATCGTGGACGAATACCACGAGCATGACACTGACCGGATGGTCGACACAATGGAAACCGGCATGGGTGCGCGTGAACAGCCGCTCCTGCTGATCATCACCACGGCTGGCGACAACCTGGCCGGGCCTTGCTACGCGATGCTGCAGGATGCAGAAAAGGTGCTGGAAGGCGTCATCGAGAACGATGAGTTCTTCGCGCTGATCTACACCTGCGATCCCGAGGACGACTGGACGTCGGACGCGGCACTGCGCAAGGCAAACCCGAACTACGATGTTTCGGTCAAAGGCGAGTTCCTGCGGGCACGCCAGCGCGACGCGTTACAGAACGCCCGCAAGGTCGGCGTATTTAAAACGAAGCATTTGAATCAATGGGTGCAGGCCCGCGACGCCTATTTCGACGTCCAGAAGTGGAAAGAGAGCGCCCGGTCGACGCTCAAACTGGAAGACTTCAAGGGGCAACGTTGCCGGGTCGGGATCGACTTGGCGTCAACGATCGACATTGCAGCCGTCGAAATCACGTTCGAACATGAAGGCGGCTATGCTCGCTTCGGCCGCTATTACCTGCCCGAGGCGACGATAGAACTACCGGAAAACCAGCATTACCGAGGCTGGCGCGAGTCCAAGTGGATCACGCAGACCGACGGCGACATGATCGACTATGTCACCATTCGCGATGATCTGCTGCAGCTGCGCGACGATGGCTATCTGGTCGACGAGATCGCGTTCGATCCGCACCAGGCGCACATGATGATGGCCGAGCTGCGCGATGAAGGCATGCAGACGATCGAGGTGCGGCCGCTGGTGCTGAACTTCTCGCCTGCAATGAAGCAGATGGACGGGCTGATCCGGTCCCGAAAGATCGCGCACAACGGCGATCCCGTTTTTACATGGATGCTGTCCAATGTCGTCGCCAAACCTGATGCGAAAGACAACGTCTATCCGCGCAAGAACCGCGCTGAGAACAAGATTGACGGTCCGATCGCGCACATGATGGCGCTGGCTCGATGGATGGCCAACGAAGACGCGTCGTCGGTCTATGACAAACGCGGCCTGCTGACGGTGTGAGGCGGATGGGCATTCTAGACTTCTTCCGCACTTCATCGCCATCTGAGCAGGTGCAAGCGCCTATTGTCGCTTCCGGCTCGCCCGAAGTGATGGCGTACTCCCTGGATGATCCGGCTCTGATCGAGTTCCTACGTTATGGCGAGGAAGCGATTACCGGCCAGACCGTCAACGTCGAGCGGGCGCTTCGCAATCCGTCGATGTTTCGAGCAGTAAGCCTGATCTCGAATGCCATCGGCATGTTGCCCACACATGTGATCGACACAACGAACAAGGAGAAGCTGCCGGAGCATCCACTGTTCCGGATCCTGCACCGCAAACCCAACGGCTGGCAATCTGCATTCGACTTCAAGTCGCTCATGCAGCTTCGAGCGCTCACCAAAGGTGACGCTTACGCGCGGATCATTCGGAGCCTTGACGTTCGCACTGGTCGCCAAAGGATCACCCAGCTGGTGCCTATGGACCCGGACCAAGTCACGCCGATCATGAATGCGGACTGGACTGTCAGCTATGACTACCAGCCTAAGCATGGCGCGCGGCAGCATCTGCGTCCCGACGAGGTATTCCACCTCCGCGGTTTGTCCATGGACGGCTTGCGGGGCATCTCGCTGGTCAAACAGGCTCGCGATGCTGTTGCCGTTGCTTTGGCTGCGGAGTTGGCGGCCGGCAGGTTATTCAAGAACGGCGTCATCGGCGGGACCGGGCTGAAGCATCCGACCAAGATGAGCGATGATGCTCACCGCCGGTTAAAGGAGAGCCTTGCAGAGCACGAAGGTGCAGAGAACGCCGGCAAGACGCTGATTTTCGAGGAAGGCCTGGATTGGGCAAAGGCGGGGACGAGCTCGGCCCGCGACATCCAGTTGGTCGAGTTGCGGAAGCTTCAAGTCGAGGAGATCGCACGCATCACGGGCGTGCCTCGCCCGCTGCTCATGGTTGATGAAACCAGCTGGGGTTCTGGCATCGAGGCGCTCGGTCAGTTCTTTGTCGCTTACGCGCTCAACCCTTGGTTCGAAGCATGGCAGCAGGCTGCCGAACGCTCGCTTCTCACCGAAGAAGAGCAAGGTTCGATCGCGGTCAAGTTTAATGCCGGCGCCCTTCTCCGGGGCTCGCTCAAGGATCAAGCCGACTACCTCGCCAAGGCGCTTGGCGCCGGCGGACATCAGCCCTGGATGTGGGCCGATGAGGCGCGCGATACGATGGACATGCCGAAACGAGACACGCCGCCAAACACGATGATGGGCCACAATGGCGGACCGGCCCTCGACGACAAGGAACCTGGCAATGCGTCAGCATAGTCGCTTCTACGCAAAGATGCCGGCGATCGAGGAGACGTTCTCCCGGCCGCAGGGCTTCAAGTACGAGCCCGATCAGCCGCTCGCCAGCTCGTTTCGCGCTCGCTCGGGCGTCGAGGCCGGAGACAGTCCCACGATCAGCATGTTCGACTTCATCGGTGATGAGGGCTTCTCGGATGCCCGCATGGCGGCGGCGCTGCGCACGATCGGCGCGGACACCGACGTCACGCTGGAAATCAACTCGCCCGGAGGCGACTATTTTCAGGGGGTGGCCATTTTTAACATGCTAGCGCGGCATCGCGGCAGGGTAACGGTTCACATCATGGGCATCGCGGCATCGGCCGCCTCGCTGGTGGCCATGGCCGCTGACCGCATCCTGATCCCTGCCAATGCTGAAATCATGATCCACAAGGCTTGGGGCATCACCGTCGGCAACGACGAGGACCACAAGTCAGCCATCGACACGCTGAAGCATCTCGATAACGCTATGGCAGAAACCTACGCCAAGCGTGCCGGGCGCGAGCCCGCCGAGATGCTGCGGATGATGGCCAAGAATGGCGGTGACGGCACCTATCTTCGCGGCCAAGCCGCGATTGACATGGGGCTGGCTGATGCCTTGCTCGATGCGAAAGCTCAAGCACCGGTGTATGCCGATGCAACCGACGATCTGCCTCAATCGCTTCGCGGCTGGGACAAGAAACTCGCCGAGGGTGGAAAGCTCACAAAAGCCGAGCGGCGCACCCTCTACAATGAAATTCGCGGTACGCAGGACGCTACCGCAATCGGCATGCAGGACGCTGCCGCATCCGCCACGCAAGACGCTGGCGTTCTCGCGAGCCTTCAGGTGCTCGCTTCTACCCTGACCCCGAATACCAATCTCTGATCAAGGAGTTTGCCATGAGCAAGCATATGAACCCGCGTCAGCGCGGGCTGGTCGCTGTGCGCGCTGAGACGCCAAGCGACATGAAGGCGGCCATCGAGGCCGTGAACCGTGGCTTCGAGGCTTTCAAGGCCGAACACACCAAGCAGCTTGACGACCTGAAGAAGGGCAAGGCCGATGTCGTGCTCGACGAGAAGGTCGAGCGCATCAACGCTTCGGTGGGCGAGCTGCAGACCAACGTGCAGAAGGCGATCGACGACATGAGCGTCAAGATTGCCGCTGCCGGCCTTGCGGAAGGCGTGATCGGCGATCTGCCTGCCAATCCGGAATATGTGTCTGCCTTCAAGGCGCACATGCGCAAGGGCGAGGTGCAGGCGTCCATGTCGATCGGCACCGCTGTTGATGGCGGCTACCTCGCTCCTGTGGAGTGGGATCGAACCATCACGAGCAAGCTGAAGGAAACATCGCCGATCCGCGCCAATGCCAAGGTGCAGAGCATTACCGGGCCTGCCTTCTCCAAGCTGTTCACCGACCGCGCCGTCGGCTCCGGCTGGGTTGGCGAAACCGCAACCCGACCGGCAACATCCACGCCGCAGTTCGGGCCGCTTCCGTTCTCGATCGGTGAGATCTACGCGTTTCCGCAGATTACACAGACGCTGCTCGACGATGCTGCGATCAACCTGGAAGACTGGCTGGCCGGCGAAGTGGATGGCGAGTTCGGTCGTCAGGAAAACATCGCGTTCCTTGCGGGCGACGGCGTGAACAAGCCGCATGGCATCCTGACGTACGTCGAGGGCGGTGCGAACGCCGCTCGTCACCCTTGGGGTGCGATCAAGGTGGTGTCGACCGGTTCGGCCGGCAAGCTGACAGCAGACAGCTTCGTCGACCTTTTCTATTCGGTCCCGACAGGCCTGCGCACTGGCGCCAAGCTGTTCACCAACAGGCTGTCGCAGGGCGCAATGCGCAAGCTGAAGGATGGACAGGGAAACTACCTGTGGCAGCCGACAATGGCCGCTGGTCAGCCAGCTACCCTGGCCGGTGAAAGCATCGTCGAGGTGCCGGATATGCCTGACGTAGCAGCCGGCAACATCGCCGCGCTCTACGGCAACATGGAAGAGACGTACCTCGTCATCGATCGCGTTGGCATTCGCGTGCTGCGTGATGCCCTGACGAACAAGCCTTACGTCGGCTTCTACACCACCAAGCGCGTCGGCGGTGGCGTGCAGAACCCGGAGCCCATGCGCGCCCTCAAGGTCGCCTAACCGCCAATCCCAGCAACGGCGGCGGGCATTCGCCCGCTGTCACTTCATCGCGAACATAGGAGGGCCAGATGGCCGACAAAGAAACGCTTATTCGCAGCGCGGAAGTCCTCGTTGATGGCGACCAGGCCGGTGAGAAGGCGAACATTGCACCAGCGACCGACTTCAACCCGTCCGGCGCTCCGGCGCAGACATCGGATATCGATGCCGATCATCCGGCCGTCGATAACGACCCGCGCGCCGGAACGACGGTGAAGCAGAACCAGATCGACTTCAATGATCCGCGTCCTGACAAGGGCTCGGAAGCCGTCGCCAAGGCGCTGACCGAACAGGGCGTGCCCACGAAGGTGGTTGAGGGCGGCAAGCCTGCTGATCCGCTTGACCACGATGGTGACGGCAAGAAGGGCGGAAGCAAGCCCAAGTCCGACGGCACCGACAAGTAAACCGAACGATGAACCTCCGCGTCATCAAGCCACCGGCTCCCATCGTGGAGCCGATGGACATCCTTGGCGGTCACGAGCCTGATGATCGCGCCGTCAGGCGCATGATCGCTGCGGCAACGCGGACGATCGACGGGCCTAACGGCTGGTTGAAGCGGTGTCTCGGTCCGCAGACGTTGGAATTGTCGATGGACCGCTGGTGCGGGCAAAATCATCGCCTGCCCTGCGGACCGGTGATCAAGATCGTCAGCGTCAACTATCTCGACGGAGAAGGCGGTCAACAAAGCGTCGCTGACGGAAACTGGCGGCTGTGTGACGACCGGATATGGTTCGGTTGCAACTTCTCTCGGCCAGCCCTCGGAGCGTGGCCCGGCGTTGTGCGGATCCGGTATGAGGCCGGCTACAATGGCGACGGAGAAGGCAAGACGGGGGAGATCCCGCCGGAAGCCATCCAAGCCGTCATTTTGCTGGCACAGCACCTGAAAGCGACGGGAGCCGAGAACCTGTTTGTCGCATCCGAAGAGGTCGAGGGCGTCGGATCGCAGCGTTTCGTTGTCAGCGACCAGGCCGATGCATTGGTGAAGCGCGCCGTCGATAGCCTGCTAAACGGCTTGCGGGTGATCTCGCTATGACGCCCGCCTGTGCAATCCAGATGCTTGAGCGGCAGCTCGCCACGCATGGGCAGAACGTGACGCTGAAGCTCGCCGGCGGCGATGTTGAGGCGCGCGCATTTGTTAGAGGCATGAAGCCCGACGAGTTGACGGGTGATCTCAAGCAGAATGATCGAAAGGTGACGCTTTCACCATCCGGTCGGACAAAGGAGATTGCTGCGCTCGACACGGTCGTCATCGCCGGCCGCGACTGCATGGTCGAGTTCGATCCGGATGTCGTGCTTCTGAATGACCAGCCGGTTCGCATCAACCTCGTGGTGCGCGGCTGATGGCGGCCCGTGTCACCCCCTTCGAACGTGAGCTAAAGCTTGCGACAGTCGATATGAAGCCGGAAGCGATCAACAAGGCGCTGGCTGCCTTCGCGCGCCGCTCCCTCGCCGACGTTCTTTCGGCCGGCGCATCGCCGAGCTATGAGCGCATCGTCAACGGTCGCATCGGCGCAACCGAGGAGAGTGTCCAAGCACCCGGCCCGATCGTTTACGAGTTCTCGAACTGGCCGCTCGTTGTCGGCACCGCATTGGATGAACTGAAGGCGCGCAGCCCTCGCCGGTCCGGCCGGTATCAGTCCTCTTTCCTGGTGATCGTCGGCGGGCGAACCGTCGTCACGGACTTTTCGAAGATCCGCGCGAACGCCGAGGTCATCATCCTCAACGCGCAGCCCTACACCCGGAAGATCGAGGTCGGTGCGATGCGTATGAGCGTGCCAGAGCAGCATTTCGAGTTTGCTCGCGCGGCGCTTTCGCGACGGTTCGGCAAGGCGTTCCGGATCGAGCGCAAGTTCGTCAACGTGCCGACCGGCATTCATCCCCTAATGCCATATCGGCTGAAGGGTCGACGGAGCCGGGACAAAATCAGTCGCCGCGACGGCTTGCTCACCTACCCTGCCCTCGTGATCAACCCGGTGTCCTGATGTCAGCTGTTGCAACCTATGAGGCCGTGAAGGTCTACCTGGAGGCGAACTGGACCGACACGCCGCTGGTGTTCGAGAACGACAAGTCGCAGCTACCAGCGCAGGCCGCCGCCTTCGTTTATGTCGAGGTCTTCGGGAACAGCTTTTCGCAGGAGTCGATCGGCGATCCTGGCCATAACGTCTGGCGCGAGCGCGGCCAGATCATGCTGCACGTCATGACAAAGCGCGCATCCGGAAGCCGGGAAGCACGTGTGATTGCTGACAGCCTGGCTGCGTTGTTCCGCGAGATCGGACCGGAAGGATTCGACATCACCGAAATGTCCCTTGGCGCCGGCGAGCCTGGCGAAGGCGACGGCAATTATTGGCGTTACTCGCTGGTGATCCCGTTCGAACGGGATGACATCCCCGCCTAACCTACCCACAACCCAGACAGGAGAGAACGATGGGCATTGCCGCCGCGTCGAGCACCCGCCTTGCGTATGTCGCTGAGACCGCGCCCGGCGTCATCCCCGCTACGCCGACCTTCAAGACGGCGCGTTACACCAGCGAGACCATCCGCCTCGCCAAGCAGACGATGCAGTCTGACGAGATCACCGGCAATCGCAACGTCACGGACATCGCTGATGTCGGCCGCGCCGTCGAAGGTGCGATCAACACCGAGATCTCCTACGGCACCTTTGATGAATGGCTTGCGGGGCTGCTTGCCGGGGATTGGAACAACGATGTTCTCAAGAACGGCAATGTCGACAAGACGTTCGCCTTCGAAAAGACCTTCGCGACTGGCGCGCCCGGCACCTTCACGCGCTATCGCGGATGCCGCTTCAATACGCTCGACCTGACACTTGCCGCGCGGCAGAAGGTGACGGGATCGTGGGGTATCATGGGTGTCGGGAGCCCAAACCCGGGTATCGCGATCTTCGACGGCGCCACATACGGCGCGCAGACCACAACGCCGATCCTCAATGCCGCAACCAATGTAGCGAACCTTGCTGTCGGCGGGGTTCCCTCGCCGGTGAAGGTCAATGCGTTGAGCATCCGCGTCACGAACAACCTCTATGCCAACGAAGTGCTTGGCGCCTATGAGGTCGACAGTCACGGGCTCGGGCTGTTCGTCGTGACCGGCACGATGACGGCTTTCTTCGAAAGCAAGGATCTCTATCAGGCGGTCCTCGATCATACGGACGTGTCTCTCGCCTTCACGATCGGCGCTGCTGCGAACAGCAAATACAAGATTGAACTTCCGCGCATGAAGCTCACCGATGGCGGTCCGACCGTTGGCGGTAACGCGCGTTCCGTGATGCTCGAAGTTCCGTTCCAGGCGCTCTACAGCGCTGCGGATCTTGCCACGATGAAGATCACGAGGGCTGTCGCATGAGCAAGAAAGCCGACGACATCACCGTTATCCCGCACGAGGATTTCACGGGCTATCCGCACGGAAAGGAAATGGCTTTCCGCAAAGGCGTGGAAAGCGAACCGATCCCCGCCGACTATGCCGAGCTGCTGCGCGAGAAAGGCCATATCCGGCCGATCAAGACGGCAGAGCAAACCCCTTCCTCCGACGCCTGATTTCGCTAGCGAACGCGGGGCGGCGTGTCGGAGCGCCGCCCCGTACTCTCCGACAAAAGGAACGATTATTATGGACATTCGCAATCTGAAGCGCGACAGCGCGCTTAGCCAGATCGGCACGTGGACGCGCGACATCCCCGGTATGGGCAAACTCGAACTAAAAACCCGTGGCATCAACAGTGACGCTTATCAGGCGGCTATCTCTCGCCTTGGACGTGCCGCGCCTCCGGAAGATCGCGAGCGCGACAACTCCCTGAAGCCGCATGTTGCTGCTCGCATCTCCGGCGAGGCGGCAGCGGAAGCTCTGCTGCTGGATTGGAAGGGCCTGAAGGATGGAGACAATGATGTCCCCTACTCGGCAGAAACTGCCATGCAGTGGCTGCCCGATCCCGATTACAAGCCGTTCCTCGACGCTGTGATTTATGCAGCATCCATCGTAGAGAACGGGCGTGCTTCGGTTGAGGACGCTTTAGCGGGAAACTGATCACCGCTCTTTCGTGGAGCCTAGAATGGGGCGAGCATGCTGACTGGCTGCTCGATGTCCACGAAGAGAGCGGCGAGCCGTTGCCGCCTGGTCTGGTTGCCCGCGTCGAGCTTCTGCCTGGCGGACACCAGATCCTCGCTGCCTTTTTCGAGCTTTCCACGGATCGGCAGCTGAGTTTCTCGGAAGGTCCGATCCCTTTCACCGCCATCGATGCCTATGCCCGCCGGATGGGCATAGATGGGCTTGACGAGTTCATGCAGCTGCGACGCCTGATCCGCACTCTGGATGCAAGTTACCTGAAGCGGCCGAAGGCCGCCGACCCCTCCTGACGCAATATCCGAAGGCCATCACCATGACTGACGTGTCGGCTTTGCGCGTTCTTCGCGTTCAGGCGGAAATGGACGCCGCCACCTATCAGGCTGGTGCAGCCGGCAAAGTGGCGGCTGATGATGCCATGGTCGCAAGCGGCAAGCGCGTCGAAAATGCCGTTGTCCAGACCGACACCACGATCAGTTCATCCGAGAACGCCGTGGCACGTCTGTCTCGCCGTTACATCGAAGGTTTCGCCGCGCAGGAAAGTTTCGGTCGCGGGTTAGCCCAAATCGATCGCGGCCTTGCGACCGGGCGAATGGGTATGGATCAGGCTTCCCTACTCATAGCCGGTATGACGCAGCGTCTCGGCCAACACGCAAATGCTTCCGAGTATGCCGCACGTGGGCAACATCAGCTTGCCGCTGCCGTAGCTTCGGCAAATGCTCGCCTTGAAGAGCAAGCCATTGCAGCCAATCGCTCACGAACGGCGCAGCAGATCGCACCACAGCCCGCAAACCAGAATGCGGATGTCGGATCTCCGGCGCAGGGCTTCAACACGGCGAACGTTGCTGCGCAGTTTCAGGATATCGTCGTCACTTCCGCGATGGGGATGTCTCCGCTCCAGATCGCTTTGCAGCAGGGAACGCAGCTGTCGGCCGTCCTCGGCAATCAAGGCGCTGCGGGTGCGGCTCGCACGCTTGGGGCCGCGCTGCTTTCCGTGATCTCGCCGGTTTCTCTCCTGACGATCGGTGCGGTGGCTGCAAGCGCGGCTTTCATCCAGTGGGTATCTTCGGGCTCCAACGGCATCGAAACGCTGGATAAGGCTGCCGCGCGCCATCGTGAAACGTTGGAGGGCATGAAAGGCGCTTATGCGGGCCTGAAGATCGAGGCTCAAAGCTTGGCCGATGTGGGCGGCAGTGAGTTGCTTGTTGCTGTCGGCCGGCAGAACAAAGCGCTCAACGATGCCCTGATGCGGCAACAAGGCAGTGACCTGCTGTCCGGGCTTGGGAGCAATGTGGGCAGCGATGTTAGCTTGGAGCGGCTGACGAAGCTCGATGCTGGTCTCGCAGGGTTTCAGCCTGCGTGGACAAAGCTGCTCGACAGCGTTCGACAGGGTCGAGCTGATTTTGATGGCTTCGATCAAAGCGTCAACGACGCTACGCGCAGTATATTGGCTGCCGCAAACGCCAGTGGGGATTACGGCGCTGGCGCCATGGCCGGATATGGCGAGAACGTCAAGGCGCTTGGTCGGCAGTTGTTTGATGTCGGCGGTAAATTCTCACCCTTCAGCGATCAAATCAGCCGGCTTTCCCTCGGCCTTGCCGAAGGCAACCCAGACCTTGCCGCCTTCAATGATGAGATCGCGCAGATTGGTAAGCAGCCTGGCCTCGAAAAACTGGCGGATGAAGCCATTCTGCTCGGGCAAGAATTGGCGAAGGTCATCGGCTTCACGCGGGAGCTTCAACAGGCGCAAGGCCAGCTTCTCGGCATGGGTCGCGGCGAGTCTTCTGGACGGCAGGAGGAATATAACCGGATGAACAGGGAGTCCCTGTTCTACATGGGCCGCCAGTTTGACGCTGAGTTTGCCAGCATCGGCGCCCGCTCACCGGCCGATCTTGCAGCTGCGGCACGTCGGCGCGAGGAAGCGCGGCCGGTCGATCCTGCAAACGAGAATTATGAGGTTCGCAACCTGCGGATCGAACAGGCTGGGAAAATGGCTCTTGCCCAGGCCGAAAACCAGCTGAAGCTCGCGCAGGAAGATCGGCTGCGTTCTTTGAATGCGACGGTTGATGCGCAGCAACAGGAAGTAGCGCTGATCGGGCAGACTACAGCGGCAGCTGCTCAATTGCGCATGCAGTACGATCTCACCGCACGCTTGCGGGAAGAAGCTGCCCGCAATGGTGTTTCTGCTGATCAATCCGAGATCGATGCCATACGCCAGAAAGCGGCTGCTTATGGGATGGCTGTTGCTCAGCAGGAAGCCTTGTCGACCATTAACTCTCAACGCGACCAGATCGAGTTGGGTCGGATCGAGCTTTCGAACTTGAACCTAATCGGTCCAGCGCGTGAGCGAGCGATGGATGCAGCCAAAGCGGAGATAGACATCCGCAAGATGGGCATTGATGCCTATGGGCAGGAGGCGAGCGCTATCCGCGCCAATGTGTCGGCGCTGTCAGATCTCCGCGAAGCAAAGCTGCGTGCCGATGTCGTCAACGATGTCCGCTTCCAAATCGAACAGATGGGACGCTCCCCAACTGAAGCATCCGTTGCTCGTCAGCTTCAGGGTACTGGCATCGGCATGGATGATCCGATTGCCGGAACGCTGCGCGAAATGGAGCGGGTCAACCGACTGCGCGACAGCACGCGGATGTTCTTCGATGACATGCGGAGTGGCCTGACAAGCGGCGACAGCATCGGTGATGCCATCAAGCAGAGCATCGTGCGCTCGTTGAGCAATGTATCTGACAAGCTTTGGGATCAGGGCATGGAAGCGGTGATGCGCGCTTTCTTCCCGGCCCCGACTGCACCAGCGGCGGCAACCGCGTTCACCCCGACGATCAACGGCTTTGCCAGCATGATGCTCGGCGGCGGGGCGGCGAACCAGAATACGGCTTCCGGTCCAAGCAGCGTCAACTCCCGGACAATGTCGGGATCGGTCGCCGAACAAGCCTGGACCTTCTTCAAGGGCAGGGGGCTCTCGGATGTTGGGGCTGCTGCGATGCTGGGGCAAGCCCATGCGGAAAGCGGTTTCAACCCTAACGCGATCGGCGACAATGGCGCTGCTTTCGGCCTCTTCCAGCATCACGCCGCGCGCGGCGGCGGACGTGCCTTGCTCGGCCAAGGTGTGCAGGGCCAACTTGAGCATGCCTGGCGCGAACTGGAAACGAGTGAACGAGGGACTCTCGCAAAGCTTCAATCCGCAACCAATGTCCGCGACGCGACTAGGGCGGCAATCGGCTTCGAGCGTCCGCAAGGTTGGAGCGCGGCCAATCCTGAAGGGGGACACAACTTTTTGGGCCGGCTTGATGCGACGCAGCAGGCGCTTAGCCGCTTTGGTGGAACAACCGAAGCGGCTTCGAAGGCGCTCGACAAGGTTTCCACCGGTGCGATCGACGCGACCAAGGGGCTCGGCCAGTTGGGCAACAATCTCGTTGGCGCCTTTCCTGCTGCTCCTGCGGCACCCGGCGGCGGGGTCGGTGGCTGGTTGAGCAACCTGTTCGGTGGCGGTGCTACCAGGGCAAGCATGTCCGCGATCTCCCCGATGGCGTCCAGCTACATTTCCGGCGCGGGCGGTGTGATCAAGGGGTTGTTCTCGGAAGGTGGCTACACCGGCGATGGTGGGGTGTTCGATCCGGCTGGTGTTGTTCACCGGGGCGAAGTCGTCTGGTCCCAGCGCGATATCGCGCGGGCTGGCGGTGTCGGCGTCGTGGAAGGCATGCGCCGGAGCGGTGCGCGTCCAAGCGGTGGCCCTGCTTCTGGTCCCGTCGAGGTTCATGTCGTTTCGCGCTTTGAGGCCGATGGCGGCTTCCAGTCGAGCGTCGAACGCGTCGTCGACAAGCGAGCGCCGCAGCACGCACGCCAAGCGGCATCGAATGCAGTTCAAGCAAACAATGACGAGATGCCTCGCTCGGGCTTTGGCTACGCCCAGCGCCGGCACACCGCGATGCGAGGCTGATCGGTGTCACCCTACACAGACCTTCCGACCTTCGATCTGTCGATCTTGAGGCCGGGCAGCATGGTCGCGCCTGAAATGAAGGGCTCGGCGGTGACCGGCCCCCGCGACGGCAACGGGCAGAGTGTGGCAATCGAGTTCTCGGCCGGCGGCAGTTGGGCGTGGGCTTACGAAAACCTCGTCGTGCAGACGCAGGAACAGCATCAGTACGTTGAATGGGTCACGGCTCGCATGTCGGGCTCGTTTCGCTTCATGAACGTGCCGGTCATGTCGGAATGGCTATTGCCGCTGCCGAAGGTCAATGGCGTGCAACGGCTTCAGTATAGCGGCCTGTTCGATCCGGACGGCTCGATGATCGATGGTGCAACGGGGGAAAGAGCCTCCATCAGCGCCGCCTTTGTCGACGCGGCGCCCCTCAACGCAGGCCGCGTCCGTCTCCTTGTTCGTGGCGCCGTCGAGCCGATCCGACACACGCTCTGGTTCTCAGTTTACCATGCGCAGAAGGGTTGGCGCGCTTACAAGGCTTGGGACCTGAGCGGCGGCGCAAACGGGATCTATGATCTCGCCATTACCCCGCCGCTACGGCAGTCAGTTGCCGCAGGCGAGGCTGTCGAGCTGGTGCGGCCTCGCATGGTCGCTCGCTTCCCGGTTGGCTTCACCGCGCCTCGGAAGGTTGCGGGCTTCTGGCGCTCGACCCCTACCCTGCAATTCGAGGAAGCTGTTTGATGGCGGATTATGTGCCGGCCGCTGTGATCGAGGCCATGCGGGCCAGTCACCAGCTCGGTGTGTTCTTCCGCGTCGGCACCACGCCTGCGCTGAATTGGTGGATGGGCGTCGGCGACATCCCGGCCGGCATTGACGGGCTCGATCCTGCCGGCACGGTTTATTACGGCGGCGGCCGGTTGACCGACATTCCTGATCTGGAAGTGATGATCAACAATATCGCGGATACGCGCGAGTTCACGCTGTCGGGCATCGATCCGGAAACAGCTGGGCTGGCGATGGATTCTATCCCGCCTGTGCGCGGCGTCGACGTGACGGTCGCCTTCACGACGCTGGATGACTACTTCCAGCCGCTGACGAACCCGATCCCGATCTGGTCGGCCTCGGCCTCGCATGTCAGCGAAAGCTATCCGCCGGTTGTCGGTGACGCCGATCCGACTGCGAGCCTTGCCCTGGTGACAGAAGCCGGAAGCATGTCGCGCTCGCGTCCAGCGCAGATCCTTTGGTCATCCTCGCATCAGCAAGCGCGCTTTGCTGGTGATCGCGGTTGCGACAACACGGCCATGCTGGCGAGCGGAGTGGAACCGGAATGGCCGCGGTTCTAATCCATCCACGCGCGCGATCGGCGCTGCTTGCCTACCTAGATTGGGCCGGCAAGCAGCCCTGGGAGTGGGGCAAGCGCGACTGCACGCTGTTCGCGGCGGATTGGGCGCGTCATCTCGACGGCTACAAGCGCGACCCGGCTGCCGGCATTCGCGGCACTTATGATGATGCGGACAGCGGTGCCCAGATCATCGCGGCGCATGGCGGTATCGTTGCGCTGGGGCATCGCTTCCTGACGCCGCTTGGCTGGGAGGCGGTCGAGAACCCGGTTGATGGCGATATCGGCATTGTGGAAGCGCCGACCGCTGGCGGCATGAAGCTACTGCCAGCGCTGCGGTTCGGGCCGATGTGGTCGGTTCGCTCTGTGTTTGGTGTTCGCACCACGCGCTTGCCGCACGTCGCTGCTTGGCGGCTCGATCCTGTTCTTTGGTGGGGGTACGTGTGAGCCGTTTATCGCTTTCCCGCCGCCATTTCGGCAGCACGACGAGCTTTCACAGCGATGTCGTGCATGATCCGATCAGCGGGCTGATCATTGCCGGGCTGACGAAGGTTGGCTTCTCGACGGCTGCGGCCTCGATCATCGGTTCGCTGGCGGTGACAGCTGTTGTCGCCGGCATCCAGTACGCTATGACGCCGAAACCGCCGAAGCCGGAGAACGGTCGGCAACCTTTGCAGCAGGCCATTCCCAATGCGCGTTGGGCGGTCGGCCGCTGCCGGCAGGGCGGCGCTTACATGCTCTGGACTGCGAAAGGCTCCTATCTCTACGGCGTGCAGGCGCTGGTCGGGCATCGCTCGCGCAGCATCAACCGCTATTGGATCGGCGACGATGAAGTCGTGGTTGACGGGCAAGGCAAGGTTCTGCCGGGCTCCGATGGCCGCTATGGCAAGAGCGGCAAGCCGGTCATGGATCTGCACAGCCGCATCGGCAATGTGCCCGAAGTGCCTTACCCCTTCCTCGTCGAGGCTCTAGCTGCGAACGATGTCTGGACAGCGGCGCATCGGCTCGATGGCACCACGTCGCTCGCCTGGCAGGCGAAGTCGGTCGGCTCCGACGACTATCAAAAGACATACCCAGGCCAAAAGCCGGTTGTGTCGGCCGAAGGTGATTGGGCGCTGGTCTGGGACTTTCGCAACCCGGCGCAAGATCCGAACAACCCTGCGACATGGGGGTGGAGCGACAATAGCGTTCTGATCCTCGCCTGGCATCTTTGCTTCAACCCGTTTGGCGAGCGGAAGGATTATCGCCGCGCGATCCTGCCTGTGGTCGGGCAATGGTGGGAAGAGGCTGACGTCTGTGACGAGCTGGTCGCCTGTGCTGATGGCTCGACCGAACGCCGCTATACCTGCGCAGGCTGGGACACGACAGAGAACGGGCCGAAGGGCGGCACCAATGCCATTCTCGCCAGCTTCGACGGCTGGATGGCCGAGCGCGGCGACGGCGCGATCCTCGTTGTCGCCGGCAAGTTCCGCGAGAAGTATGTCACCACGCTGACCGATGCCGATATCACCGGCGCGCGGATCGAGAACGATGTGCTGCCCGACGAGGAAGTGAACCGGCTGACGCCGAAGTTCAACTATCCCGATACCGGCTACACAACGCAGGACGCCGACTTCTGGGAGGATGTCGATGCGCAAAACGCGATCGGCCGCATCATGCCCGACGAGGCGGATTATCGCTTCGTAACAAAGTGGCGCCAAGCCCGCCGGCTGTCATGGCGTGAGTTCCGGCGCGTGCGGCAAAAGCAACGCGGGCAGATCTATTCGGCCATCTCCGGCATCAACGCGGTGTGGAACCGCTGGGTGCGGCTGCAAGCGCCGAAGCGGCTGCCGCGTCTCAACAATGTCTTGGTGGAAAATCGCCGATCGCGGATCTCGATCCTGCAAGGCGGCTTCCAGATCGATTTCGTCCGGCACCCCGCTGACATCGACACATGGACGCCGGCAATGGAAGGCAAGAAACCGCCTGTTCCGCTGAAGCCGACCGATGGGGCGGCGAGCGTGCCGAATGTCGTCAGCGTCGTTCCCGTGCCGCAGAACGGGTCTGTGACGCTGCGGGCGACCATCGCCGATCCCGGCCGCGACGATCTCGGTGCTGTACTGCTGTGGCGGCTAAAGGATCAGGGCGGCGGCGTTCCCGGTGCCTGGGTCGAGCAAGTCGTTCCCAGCATCGCCAAGGGCGGCAATGTCGTCATTCAGTCCGGCCCGGTGCCGCCCGACACGATGCTGCAAGTGCAGGTCATGTATCGCTACCCAAGCGGCATCCGCAGCGATCCCAAGCCTGATGTGCCGATCGAGGTCGCCACGACAGCGGATGTTCTGCCGCCGGGCAAGGTCACCAACCTAAAAGCGCAGTCGCAGGACACCAAAGTCTATCTGTCCTTCAATGCACCAAACAGCGGCAACTATCGGTCTGCCACGATCTATCGCGGCTCTACGGATGTCGAAGCCAATGCGGTGCTTCGCGGCACTGTTTACGGCCCGCCTTCGGGCGAAGCCAAGTTCGAGGACACTGCCGGCAACGGCACATGGTTCTATTTCGTGCGCTCTCGCAATGCGTCCGACCTTGAGTCCGACAGCGCGAGCGTCAGCGTCAAAGTCACCCTCAACGATAACTAGCAGGTAACAGCTATGGCTTTGGAAGAAATTGCCTCCACGGGCGATACGCAGGCGCTTGCCAAAACGAATGCCGTCATCCGGGCGGCGAAGGAACTGACGGTTTCCGTTGACGGGCTTTATCCGGGTTCGCAGGAGCGTCCCGGCGATACGCCCGTTCTGTTTACGTCTGTCTTGACAGGCTCGGGCAAAGGAACAGCGCCGATCCAAACCGGCGAGCTTGTGCCCGGACCCGATGGCATGGTGCTTCGTGTTGCTGCGAGTGGCCCTGATCCAGTCGTGGTCGCTTCCCGCACCGATCAGGCTTGCGAGCCTGGCGTCGCCTACATGGCGCGCGCTGCCGTTCGCCGGAACAAGAACAGCAGCGATCCCCTGGGTGATGCAGTCCAGTTCGGCATCGCTTGCCTGAACGCAAACAAGCAGAAGGTTTCCGAGCGCATTTTCTTCGAAGGTCCTGTCGCGGTCGCTGATGGCCTGGTGTCTCGTCAGGTCACCTTCAGCCGCGATCAGGCCGCAGAACTGACGCTGTCGGAAACGACGCGTTATGTGCGGGCCTTCGTGCGCATCTTCGGCGGCGACGGCATCACGGATGTTTCGGTGGTTGGTGCCTGGGAAACCAATGGGCTACCCGGTCCGCAAGGCAATACGGGTGATCTGACGCCGGCGGCGCAGGCCGCTGCGAATGAGATCAAGGACAATACGGGCATCGTTGAGCGCAGCACGGCTGCTGCCCAGATGGCGAGGGCAAGCGCCGAGACTGCCAGCAGCGCGGCTTTCGGCAACGCTGATGTCTATGCCAGCGCTGCCCTTGGTCTCGCCGGTACGGCCAACGGCCAGCAGTTTCAGATCGCGATCGGCGACGATGTCGTTCGCTACAAGAACAATGCCGGGGTCGCGGTGGAGCTTTTGCGTCTTCCGTCCGCTGCCGCCGCGCTGAAAGGGCGCGTGCGCGCCTCGATCGCTTCTTCGGTGGCAGGGCATCGGGCGGGATATTTCCTTGCCGGCAAGTTCGATGACATGCCGTTGCCCTATAGCCTGGTTGGCGAAGAGCGACTGCTGAAGTCCTATACCGGCGCAATTTGCCGACTTGTTCGGAATACTGACTTCGTTGAACAAGACTTCTATGCCCGTGCAGATGGCAAGATCGACAAGGCTGCTGTTTCCCGTTGGGCGCAAGGCGCCAACGTGTTCGTCGTTGCGCGGTATGATCAGACCGGGCAAGGGCGCCATTGGGTGGCGGCGAACTCCGGCGAAGCTCCGCGCCACTTCCTCACCAACGGCGACGTTCGACCCGGCTATTATGCCGACTCTCCAAACCGCCGTATGACCATCCCCGGATCGGCTTCGCTCGCCAATGGCTCAAAGGGTTTCACGGTGGGTGCGGCGGCGATCGGCGGTGTGGCGCAGGGTTCCGACCGCGCATTGTTCATCATTCCGAGGACGGCCAGTTACGAGCCGCGTTTCGCCTTGTCATGGGGCACTACCGGCCGCTTCAAGGTCGACGCAACCCAGATGGGGGCGGTGTCGGCCAGCGTATCCGGTGCGGCTAACACCAACTGGCACGGCCTGGTTGGTCGCGTCGACTGGCTGACCGGCAAGCTCGATATCGTTGAAGACGGCGTGAGGACTTATTCCGACACGACACTGCCGACCGGCGCCCTCACAAGCAACGCCGGCGCGGATCTGACCTTCATGGCGTCAACCGTGGTGACGCGGCACTTCGTGGGTCAATGCACCGCGATCGCCGTTTATGACCGCGCTCTGAGCGACGCCGAAGAGTTGATGCTCGGCGAAATCATGGAAGCCTGCATCCCGAACAAGTTCTCGCGCTTCCTCGGCCGCTTCGCCTTCGCGACCGATATCCACTATGCCGATCAGGACACGAGCGGCACGCGGCCCTATCGCCAGAGCCTTGCGAAGATGACGGATGCTGTGGCGACGTGGAACAGCCTCGATCCGGCGCCTTCCTTCGTGATGATCAATGGCGACATCACGGATCAGGGTGTCAGCGCCGCGCAAAGCCAGACCGATTTCGCAGCGATCGATGCGGTAGTCAGGACTTTTGCCGGCCGCGTCTATTACAACCAGGGCAACCACGAGTTCTACAAGCTGACGCCGGCGCAGATGACCGCGCTGACCGGCATGCCTGCACAGGGCTATTTCGGCTTCAATGCCTTCGGCGTCCGCTTCCTGGTTCTGAATTCTACTTACCGATCGGTCGCAGATGGAGATCAGTTCAGCGCCGGCAACTTCGACTACACCAAAGCCTTTATCAACACGTCGCAGCTCCGATGGCTGGAAGATGAGCTTACAACGGCCATGCCGGTCGTCATCTTCTGTCACAACCGCATCGATGGCGCGGCTTCGACTACGTATGATGTCGAAAACGGCAGTGATGTTCGGAGTGTCATTTGGAAATCGCGTTCCAACATTCTCGGCGTCGTGACCGGTCACGAGCACAAGAACACCATTGTCTCCCAGGACGGCACGACCTTCTACGGCATGATGGCTATGGTCGAAGGCGAAAAGAGCGCGGGCAAGAACGCGTTTTCGCACTTCGACGTCTATGACAATCGGCTGAAGGTGGTCGGGTATGGGCAGCAGGAAAGCTATGGGTGAAGGCGTTTAATGGGCTTGTAACAGGCTCATCCTTGCCCGCTCTTCCTGTGGCGTCATGCGCCGATACTCTCGCCAGCCCTTGTGGGTTCTCGCCATGAGCGGCCCGTCTGAAACTTCGCCCGTGATCAAGGTCACCTTCGAGATCAGGTCGACAGGCGTCCATTCGTGATCTTCATCAAGGCCTAGCACGATCATAACCAGGTGGTTGATTGCTGCTGCCAAATTCATCGCCGGCAATCCCGTTTGCACGCCTGTGTGACCTAAGCGCCTTCCATGTCACGCGGATGACTGCGGGCATTCCTTCTGCCTTCCAGGGCATGCCTTGCCGCTGATTGTGGCGGCGAAAACTTCGTAAAATTGGAGAACGATCATGGACCGACGCGTCTTCTACGCGGGCGTGCGAGAGAAGCTTGGCGCCTTGAAACAGGATCAAGTCGACGGCTTCGAGCGCTACCTTGATGAGGGTGAGCGCCGCGGCACCCCGCTGGATCGGCTGGCATACATCATCGCCACCGTCTTCTGGGAAACGGCGCGCACCATGCAGCCGGTCAAAGAAGCGTTCTGGAAGAACGAAGCCTGGCGTCAGGCCAATCTGCGGTACTTCCCTTGGTACGGTCGCGGCGACGTGCAGCTGACCTGGGAAGAGAATTACCGCAAGGCCGGCACCGCGATCGGCGAGGACCTGATCAAGAACCCGGACGCTGCCCTTCTGCCTGCCAACGCGGTCAAGATAGCGTTCGAGGGCATGGAAAAGGGATGGTTCACTGGCAAGAGCCTATCGGACTATCTCGATGGCGTGGATGAAAGCGACGACGAGGATCTGCGCGAGTTCGCTAACGCCCGTCGCGTCGTCAACGGCACCGACAAACAGATTGAAATTGGCAAGCTCGCGCTGGTGTTCGAACACGGGCTGCGCGATGCCGGTTACAGCGGCATGCCGAGCCGCAATCCGATCGTGCTTCCGGAGTCGATCATTCTGCCTGAGGCTGCGCCCCTGCCCTCGCCAGCGCCGGCGCCAATCGGGCACAATGGCGGACCCGTCTTGGAGCCGGCAGCGCCGTCCAAGCCGCTGACGCCGATCGAGCAGATGAACAAGCCCGTGCAGGGTGCCAAGGCGGGCGCGGCGTCTGCTAGCGTCGGCGGCGCGATCGTACTGCTTGCGTCGTCGGCCGGCTGGCTTCCCCAGGCATGGCAAAGCGGCGAGGCGGCGATTGCGCTCGGGCTTGTCGCCGGAACCTTGTCGACGGCCATTGGCAACTTCATCGGCGCTTATCTGGCGCATGATCTGCGGTTCATGCCGAAGAAGGCGGATACGGCATGATCATCTTCGGCAAGATCCGCGAGCACTTCCCCGTTCGCAGGCTGGAATGGGGATGTGCCGGCATCCTCATGTGCCTTGGGCTGCGCCTCCTCGATCCGGCTGACACCTTCGCACAACCGGCCTTCTCTGAGCTGGCTGCGCGTGCCTCGGAAGGCACATGGGGAGCGGTGCTGTTCTGGGTCGGCCTCTTGCGGTTGCTGGTGCTTTACCGAAACGGCGCCTGGAAGCCCTCGCCCGAACTGCGCGGCGCCTTTGCCATTTTCGGCGGCGTGATCTTCATCGCCCTCGCTTATGGCTTTGAGGCCGCCGGCGTGGCCTCAACTGGCAGCATCACTTACGCATTCCTCGCGCTTGGCGAGGGTTCGAACATCTGGACGGCAGCACAAGACGCTCGCGTCCCATTTCGTGAGCGCGCCAAGTGGAAAGCCTCCTAGCTGAACTGCCCGAGTGGGCACGCAACCTGTTCTATATCGTTCTCGCTGTCGGCGGCGGGGTCATGTTCATCTACGGCAGGAACCGGCCGGCACCCTCTGCGTCGCTGGCTCCCGGCGTCGCAGCGATTGGGATGGAGCTTGGAAACAAGGAACAGGTTGAGCGGCTGATCGCAGCGGTCAACCGCATCGGTGACATCCTCGCCGATAAGAAGCAGCACGAGATGGATGACAAGCTGGACGAGCTGCTGGAGAAGATGAGCCACTTGCCGGATCAGCGCCGATAACGCTCAAATGTCTTGCACATTACAAGAGACAAACCGACCCCTTCACCTAGCATAGGCAAGCTAATTTCTGAACGAAGAAAAACCCCGCCATTCGAAATGGCGAGGTTCTTTCAATCAAACTCTTGCGAGCAGATTATGCCACGAAGTTCGAGGCAGTATTCAGATCGGACAGGGATACGCCAGTCAACTGGATCAGCGTGTCACCAGCATCAAGTCCTTCTGCAACGCCCGTCTCGCCGTACACATAGGTGTTGCCACCAAACTCGAAGGTCGAGAAGTCGTTCAGAGCAGTCACGCTCGCTACCGCAGTCACAGCATCAAACAGCGTCGCATTGTCAGCAAGCGCATCGATAGCACCGTTGACAGTGTTCTGAAGCACACGTTTTGTTTGTTAAAAGTCTAGGCAACCATTGAAGGCGTTCTTCAAACCGCATGCGTATGATCTGCTCATGCGAAGCAAGAAGCAGTCTAGCAAGCCGTTCGTGACTTGGCCTGTGGCCGGGCTGCTTGTGGCCGCGGCCGGCGGAGGCGCCATTGCCTCACACGTTCATGAGCACGGCCTGATCTCGACAGCGGTCCAGCGCATGGACTGCAAGGTCAAGGGCAACGTCAGCATCGAGACCGGCGAGCGCATCTTCCATGTGCCCGGCCAGAAGTACTACCAGCAGACTATGATCAATCCGTCATACGGCGAGCGCTGGTTCTGCAGTGAGGCTGAGGCGCGTGCCGCTGGTTGGCGGAAGTCGAAGAGCTGAGTTCCCTTACCGGTAGCAAACTGGGCTCCTTCCACCAGGTCGATTGTAAGCGCTCCTGCCTCCGCATCTACGCCCGTTCCGCATCCAGACTTCGATCTCCTCGGCATTCGTCAGGATCACTGGCATGACTTTGGGATGGATCGGTGCGAAGACGCTGTGCGGCTCGGTAGTGAGAAACGCAAACATGTCCCCGGTGACTTCGCTCTCCTTGGTGCGGCGTACGCCCGTCCAGGATATCCAGATACCAGCGAACACGAACAGCGGCTTGCTTTCGTTGGGACCTGTATAAACTAGCCGCATTAAGGCGATAGGCGAAACTGCCCTCGGCGTTTCTGGGCTGCCACGAGCTACAGCCCGCCTCACAGGACGACGAACATCAGCCACCCATTCACTCGCAAGCCACGAAGCGGAAGCTTACAGTTGTACCGAATTATTCCATCAACCAAAGGTTGCTTTTGATCCGGTTCTAGAGAAAGAGATTGTTCTACAAGGCGGGGGAAATGATGCGATGCCAACTCTAAGCGGCACTGTCTCCAATCAGGCTGTATACGACACGGCGAACATTCTGCCATTTACGAGCGTTGTTGTCGAAGATCCGGATAACAGTGCGTCGGTAAGTGTGACTATCGCACTCGATTCAGCCGCTAAAGGGATGTTTACGGCCTCTTCCTTGGCAGCCTCTGGCTTTTCAACGATTGATGGCGGTCTGACGTATACTCATGCGTCTAGATCTCCAGCGGCCATTCAGGCGGCTATAAGGGCCTTGGTATATAACCCCAGCGACAATCGCGTTGCACCGGGTTCAACGGAAACAACGACCTTTACGATCAGCCTCAACGATGGCGCCGTGACGAATACCAACAACACCACCACTGTAATCGCGACTTCGGTCAATGACGCTCCGACATTTAACAGTTCGAACTCACCCATAAATGTCAATCAGAATGGGTTGGCGGTCGACGTTAGAAGCCTGCTGCACGTAAGTGATATCGATGTCGGACAGACGCTCACATGGTCGCCGTCCAGCGCTCCCACACACGGAACCTTGTCCTTCAGCGGAGCGACGGGAAGCAGTGGTGGCAGCGATATCACACCAGGCGGATCTATAACTTACACGCCGGCTGCTGGTTTCGCCGGCACTGATACCTTCGCCGTTCAGGTTAGCGACGGCGGCATTACAACCATGCGCACTTTCACCGTCAACGTTGCCCCCTCGAAGCCAGGTGCGCCTGATCTTTCTGCTGCTTCTGACACCGGCATCTCTAGCACCGACAATCTCACCGCTGCTAGCAATCTGACCCTCAGTGGCACTACCGCGGCTGGTGACAGTAGCAGCACGGTCAATGTGTTCGTTGATAGAAACGGCAACGGCGTCTACGACGCAGGCTCAGACGTCAGCCGCACGGCAACGGTCAACAATGGCGCCTGGAACGTGAGCAACCTTGACGTGTCAGGCCTCAACGATGGCAGCTACAATGTCTACTCTCAGGTCACCTCAAGCGTTGGAGATTTAACAAGTCCCCGAAGCGATGGTCTTCAATTCACACTTGACCGCACCCCCCCTGTTCTGGCGATTACCAGCAGCCGTTCGACGCTCAAGGCGGGAGAGACAGCCACCATCACCTTCACCTTCAGCGAGGATCCTGGCTCAGGTTTCACTTGGAATGGCAGCGCTGGCGACGTGAATGTCAGCGGAGGTATACTGGATGCCATGTCCAGCTCCGGCACGATCCGCACTGCCACCTTCACGCCCAATGCCAACACCAACAACGGAACAGCCAGCATCACCGTTGCTGCCGGCTCCTACACCGATGTAGCAGGCAACCCCGGCGGTGCCGGCGCGACGCCATCTCTGACTTTCGACACATTGGCGCCAGCTGTGTCGTCAATCACTCGGGTTGGAACCGCTCTAACAAGTGCCACGAGTGTCCAGTACACAGTCACCTTCGACAGCAATGTCTCCGGTGTTGACATAAACGATTTCCAACTGTCGAGGACCGGCACTACCGAGGGAGACATTGTTTCAGTCAGCGGCAGCGGCTCTAGCTATACTGTTACAGTAAGGAACATTGGCGGCGAGGGGACGCTGCGCCTGGATCTGAAGGGCCTCGGTACCGGCATCACCGATGCCGGTGGAAATTCAACAGCCGGGTTCGAGAGTGGGCAGGTCTACACATTTGACCACACCGCGCCGACTACGACCTTCAGCAACATCACTCTTTCCGCCGACAGCGGCATCAGTTCAACTGACTTCATTACCAACGTTGCTTCACAAACCATCAGCGCGACCCTTAGCTCTGCCATAGCTGCAGGTGACAGAGTTTTCGGCTCACTCGATGGCGGTGCTTCATGGACAGACATCACGTCCCGCGTAAGCGGAACCTCGCTAGGATGGTCAGGCGTTATGCTGGCTTCCAGTGGGACAATTCAGCTTCGCGTGGAAGATCAGCTCGGTAACGTCGGCGCAGCCACATCAAAGTCCTACGAAGTCGATCAGACTGCCCCCACGGTGTCAGTAAGCACGGCTCATTTTAGCAATGATACCAACGGCGACTTCATCTTCAATTCGCCCAGTGAAACGCTGTCGGGAACGCTAACTACGGCCTTAGCTGCTGATGAGCACGTCGAAATATCTCTAGATAACGGGTCCAGCTGGTTATTCGCTAACGCAACTGTTGGTGCGAATGGATGGTCGGCTGCGGGCGTGCATCTTAGCGGCAATGGTACAATACAGGTACGCGTTGTAGATGCGGCCGGCAACGCTGGAACAGCATTTACTCGTGCATACGTGTTGGACACTGATGCTCCCACAGCCGGTACGCCATTGCGAGCCAACATGGTGGATCCGACCGGAAGTAGCTTCACCATTGACGTGACGTATGCCGATTCTGTCGCAGGCATCGACTCATCCACCATTGGAACGGACAATCTCAGCGTAACCGGACCTGACGGTGCTGCACTCAGCATTACGGGGTACTCTGTCAGCGGAGATATGGTTACCTACACCGTCGCTGCACCGGGGGGCTCGTGGGATCCCCTTGATGCTGGCAACTACACTGTAGCCATCAATGCTTCAGTCAAAGATAATGCTGGGAACGCGGTTGCTTCTGATGCATCGGCCCACACGTTCTCCGTCAGCGTCAACAGTGCACCAATTCTAGGCGGGGCGTTTGCCGCACCTGTCATAAACGATCGCGCTACTACAACTCCTTTTGCTGGTGTCACCCTCACTGAGGCTGATGGAGATGCGATCACCCTTAGCATTTCCTATGTATCTGCAAACGGGACACTCAGCGGCCACTCAGCCCTCGGAGGCTCCGCCGGCAACTACACCCTGAGCGGGAGCGCTGCGGCGGTACAGGCGGCACTCCGTGCCCTTGTTTTTACGCCCACCGAAAACCAAAGCAGCGGCGCGCCGATTGCAACGACCTTTACGCTTTCGGCAAGCGATGGGACAGCTTCGGCCTCCAACAGCGCGACGGTTGTTACTGCTTCACCAGTGGCTCCGACAGCCACTATCGCGTTGTCCGACCTCTCGCTCACATCGGGTGAGACTGCGGTTCTGACAATTACCTTCAGCGAGATGGTAACCGGTCTCACAGCGGGTGACGTGACCATGCCCGGCGGGACGCTCGGTGCGTTCACCAGCTCGGACGATCGGATTTGGACCACCGAGTTTACACCAACCGACAATCAGGTTTTGGCGTCGCAAATTGTCTTGCTCGACCTCACCGGAATTGCAGATGTGGGAGGAATGCAGGGCGTCGGCTTACTCACAGGCCCGAGCTACACGATCAACACCGTACGTCCGAGCAACCCTCAGCCGCAGCCGGACCCTACCCCAGTCAGCGGCGACCCGGTGGAACGCAACGTGTTCGAAGACGCTCCCGGACCGCAACGCTTCATCGGCGGAAATGACCTTGATCGTGTCGTCTTCTCCTTGCCGAAATCATCTTACCAGATCGAGGTCGGCTCAGACGGCCTGCCAATCAGCGTCATCAGCTCAAGCGGAAAAGACAGCCTGGAAGGCATCGAACGACTTCAGTTTGTCGATACGATCCTCGCATTCGATGAACCTGCGAGGCAAATCTACCGTCTTTATGAAGCAGCCTTCGATCGCGACCCTGATTTGGCGGGACTTTCGTTCTGGGTTGGAATGAGAGATGAAGGTGAACGCGACCTGATCGCAACAGCTAAGGACTTCCTCTTTTCGGAAGAGTTCACGGCACGGTTCGGCAACGTGCAGCAGATGTCCAATGCTGACTTGGTGGATCTGCTCTACCAGAACGTGCTTGACCGCGATGGTGAAGCGGCCGGTGTTGCTTACTGGCAGAGCATGCTGGAACAAGGTATGTCTCGCGAGCACGCTTTGGTGCTGTTTTCTGAGAGCTTGGAAAACCATCAGAGTGTCGACGTGGAAATCGTTGGCGGTGTTCGTTTGGATATGTCACTGGCTGCCTAATCGGCCTGCCACATTCAGGGAGCTGCCATGAGTGCACCTTGGCGGCTCTCAGTTGCTCTACCTTGCTAGTCCGGCTGCCACTGACGACGCAGGACCGTTGTCAAAGTAAGAACTAGGCCGAAGCCATTCCTTGAGCAAATGCCTGCAACCTGTGGATTTCGAGGTTCGTACAACTTTAGTCGAACTGTTAGTTGTTTGCTGTACGATCTAAGTATGACCTCCTTCAAGGGAGGTCATTATGAAGGCGGTTAAGCAGGCTCTCGGTCTGCGCAAAGAGTTCTTCAAAGATATTTTGAGATTACTGCAAACTGCTCGGTCCATGTCTGCTTATGCTGGGGAGGAGGATTTGCTTACCGCAATAGACATGGCACGAGGAGAGGCAGCAAAGGCGGCTAACCGTTCTTACAGCCAGATGGATAAGTATGAGCAGATCGGGATCGGCAAGATAGCTGGTGCGATCGCAGGGACGCGGAAGAAGCCGCGTCGGAGGTGACCGAGCCGCCCTTGGCGGCGATAAAGGAGAGGAAGAATGTCAACAAAGCCAGACAAGGCAACAGTTCGGGTTGAGATCGTAGAGTCGATCGTCAGCGCACTAGACGCGGCAGAAAACGTGGCTGCTTACATCGAGGAAGATGAGGTCATGGAGGCGATAGCTGAAGCTTTGCAGAATGCGCATGCCGTCAGGGATGATCCAAAGAGACACACCGAAGAAATCGAGCTGGCTGTGTCTCAGGTCCAGGCCGCCTTAGCGAAGGCCCAGGCAAGACTTGGCGCGCAACGTTCTAGCTCGGCAGGCACAGAAGAGCCCGCCGGATGAGCGAGGCTTGCGTGTGAATTGCGGGTGTCCACAGCCTCATAAACTTGACAATCAGATTTTCATGGGAATTGGAGTCAAGTCGCGCTATATGAGTGTTGCTCGCGACCGATGATAAGAGCCCCTGGGCGCTTCTGTGAGGATAGTCGGACTATCGCGGGCACCACTCTTAGTAGTGGTACTTCGTGCCATATCTCCAAAGATCGAACTCATATTCGATATAGGGGGCGATTCGATCATAGGCTTCGGTCTGTCCGCGCTCCCACTTTCTTTGAATTGCCCAGGTGCAGTAGTCCACGATCTGCAGGCATGGGTCTGCTTCGCTCTTTGGGAAAAAGGTTTTCCAGCGGTCCCGCGCCAGATGCTGGCTTACGACATCGTTTACAGCACTTGTGTAAACGGCCTGCCCCTTCTTCGTGCCTATCGACGCTGTGGTGATTAGCAGTTCATCGCCCTTCGGTAGAAGCGGAAGCAGCGCGTTCTTGAAGTGGTAAAACCAGCCGTATTGAAAGAAGCGCTCCTGCGTAGGGCGGATGCGGGGAAGGGCCTTCCTCTTTTCCATGATCGTGGCCTGAATGCGAAATTTGTAGTCGCCCCCTAAAATGAGATCGTATACCCGCTCGCGAACAACCGTTTTGTCAGTAGTTGCATGGAAATAAGACGCTACGGGCAAGCCCTCCCAAGCAAGCTTCCGGCGGAGATCGAGTAGGTCGTTTCCGATCGTACAGTCGTCGACTGTCATGGTGCAGACGATGAAATACTTGCTGATGTTCGGACCGGTACGGAACTCGAAATCTCCGGCCTCATCCGCAAAGAGAAAACGAAGCGTCATCCTTCGCCCCCTAAAACCTCGTCCTTGATCCCGATCAGGTTCGCAAACTCCATCACGCTTGTCCGAGGGTTGGCGTGTCCTCTTCAAGGCCATAGTCGACGATCAAGCCTTGGTTCTCTGCCCAATCGCTGATGATCGCCGCGATCGCTTCCTCTTCGGTCATGCCCATCTCGGCAGCGGTCTGCTCCACTACGCGCGCCATATCCTCGTTGAGCGTTACGACCTTCACGCGTGATGTGCTTGGACGTTTCATCGCGCCTGCCTGGATGCTCGTTCATCAAGAAGCCGCTGTCCGATCGCGATGATCTCGGCCGCATTCGTCAGCCGCTCCGCGATCTCCTCCGGTTTGAAGGCGAACACCAGCCTCGCCATCTCACGCAGCTCTGTCACCACGTCCAAGGGATCATCGCTGTTGTCATTGGCTGGCACCGGGCCGAGGATGCTGGTCTGCTCGCGAAGGTCACGGATCGTGTTGGCCGCGCGCTGCATCAAGCCGGCGCGCTCGTCCTTCGTCAGAAGGTTTATGTCACTTGCTGATTTCTTCAATTCAGAAACGAACGCGGAAAGCTGTTGCGTCATCGCGAACGACGCGCCTGTCTTGCTTCCCATGGGACGGTAAAGTCGCCCTGCCAGACACCGGCACGAGCTTGCTTCGCTGCCGCTTGTTCGGATGCGTAGGCGCCCTTGCTGTAGCGAGGCCAGTCCAGTGCATACCCGTTCTTCACCAGCCATGAAGCTACCGACGCACCGTCGGCACGGAAGCATTTGCCAACCATGCGCTCGCGGTTCCAGTTCACGAACTCGCACCGCGTCGGCCGGGACTTAGCAAGCCAAGCGTCCAGAGCAGAAGCCGCCTCCGAGCCGCACCGGTAATCCCGTCCGCCAACGTCCTTGCACCGCTGCCAACTTTCGGGAGCGTCGATGCCATGGAAGCGAACGCGCACCGTTCCGATGTCAATCGTATCGCCATCGACAACAGAGGCGCGGCCGACGATAGGATCTGCGGCGGACGCGGGATTCGAAACCGTCATAACCATGGCGCCAAGGGCGATGCGGACAAATTGACGGCTGATCGTCCGTATTCTGGGAAGTGGCATGCTTACTCCATATCCGGCACGGCGCCGGCCGTGAAGAGCACCGTCGGCTCGCCATACTCCCCAAGTGCCACATCAGCCACGCGCGACCAGGCAATGACGCCTGCGTGCTTGTCGGCGAGACCCTTAGCAATTCGAACCGCCCTTTCCTCGCTCTGCTGATCGATAGGGCCGAACACAGTCTGCAGCTCGCCTTCGTCGTCGCGGTCGAATGCCGTAACGACAATCAGTTTTGGAAGCTTGGCTTCAGATGACATGCTGATCCTCAATCGTGATGACCACGGTGTTCATGATGGTGCACCGGCTGGCAGCCGGCGAGGCGCGGTGGTGATCCAATCAGGCGATATCTGCCGTGGGACCAAGCACGATCTGGAGCCTATCGTCAGCCAGCGGCCGTTGCAGAGCTTTGGCTTCGCTCCATGGCGCGCGCATCCACACCTCAATCTCCTCAGCGTTCGTGAGGATCACCGGCATAGCCTTCGGATGGATTGGCGCGACGACGCTGTTTGGCTCTGTCGTGAGGAAGGCAAAGATGTTGGTGGTGATCTCGCCTTCCTTAGCGCGGCGCACTCCGGTCCACGGAGTCCAGATCCCGGCGAAAACGAATAAGGGCTCGCTTTCATCGATAGCAAACCAATGCAGGGGCTTCTTGTTGGTGACCGGATCGGGCATCGGTCCGTATTCGGAGAAGGATGTCGCCGGCACCAGGCAGCGGCTTTCCGGGTCAAGCCATCGCTTCCAGTGCGCCGATGACAGGTTGCGGACATTGGTGGTGCCCGCGTCCGGCTCCATCTTCAGCAAAGCCGCGAAATCGACATCCTTGCCCTTGCCGCGGAGCTTGTCAGCGCGCTTGCTTGCAGCGTCCATGAGCGCCTTCTGTGAAGACGGCATGCCCCAGCGGGCACGGACAAGCTCGCGTTCACCGTCGGTGCCGGTTCGCACGATCGGCGCCGGATAGTCGGGAAACACTTTCCCAGGTTCGAGATTGCCGACGTCGGCACGCATCGCCCGCGTGAATTCGAGAATGGCCGGCGGGCCTTTGGTGATGCTGTAGAGGTTGCACATGAGCGGATGGTGCCCGAGCTGTCACAGCTTGGCAACAAGTGCAGAAACCGTCTTGCCGACTCGGAAACATGTTCCTAGTTCGTTCTGCTATGACGCAGGCGATCGACACCCTCGGCAAAGCTCTCCGGCACCAGATGGTGCTGCGAGTGGAGTGCACGAGCTGCCGCCGCCAGCGGTACTACCAGACGGCCAGCCTCGCCAACATCTACGGCGCCGGACGCGATCCGCTCAGGCTCCAGATCGCCTGCGAAGAATGCGTGCCGCCGCCACAGAAGCTTATGTTGCTGGAGTCCGGTTCTCTAGACCCCGCTCTGTCGGTGTTGCACCACAACGGAAAAGGATGGGTTGCTCGACCGATCCGGCCAGTGAAGACCCTGCGAGACGCCTGGCAAGCCTACGACACCCATTTCATCTACTGCGAGACGTACGGCTGTGGGCACTCGATCGCTGTCGACTATGCGAAGACCGCGGCTGTGTTGGGATGGAATTTCCCCATTGACGGCAGGAGCCTCCTTCCTCACTTCTTCTGCACCAAGTGCCGCAATCAAGGCCGGACGGGCAAGAAGCTCGCGATCCACGCTCACCCGGATCATCGCCCGGTCGGCTATCGCGACGGACTACCAGAGCTTTGGCTGCGACACCCTCAGTCAAAACTGCCGCCAAAACGCTGACCATCTCGGCTACCAGCTGCAAGACCGAGCAAGCGTTTTAAGAAGTCGGCTCATCGAGCCCGGTTAACTAGTACCACCTGCGCAAGCTAAAATCTCGGTCGTCCGCATCTCCGAAAATCTCCTCATCTTCAAACCTCAACTCGAGGCCTTCAGCGGAAAGTTCCTCTTCTCTGGACAAGACGTATCGCTCAGCAAACTGCATAAAGGCAGCGACGCGCGTACCAGATGAGCCGATTTGCTTCTGCAGCGTGCTTAGCAACTGCTTCAGTCGATCAAGTTCATGCAGGTCCTCCAAGATGCTATTTAGCGCTTCGGAGCGTCGTTTGGTGACATACTCCAGCCGCGCCGCCTCTTCCTTCTCCTGCTGATCTTTCTTTCGGCGCCTCTCCGTTTCCTGAGCTTTCTCTTGTTTATCCTTCTTCGCTGCAGCTAGGACGGCTAGGCCAACGGCAATCTCCGGCGCCATGGTCTCCAGTCTCTGCGTTTTGGCGTCCCGAAAAGTTCGCCTAGGTGCTGCCCCTTCGCGGACGTAGACATGTTCAAGTTCGAAAGAGAGAACGCCGCTTGGGTGATAATCCCACTTTTGAAAGACTGGCCTGCCAAGCACATACGACCAATCGCCTTTCTTTCTTGCCTTCTCAAGTTTGGCTTGCCAGGCATCATCCTTTGCCTGTTCAGCTTCAGTTAGAACGTGATCTTCTCGCTTAACTTCCTCATTGATAGAGAAGCTGACAGTTGCATCTACACCTAAAAAGTGCACCGGCTTCGCCGTTTCGTTCAGTTTGAAACCCTGCTGAGCCGCCGCTGCAACGATGCGGGGTAGAGCCTCGTGCAAACGGTCTATAGAGGCGGGAGCAACAGCGCAGCTTATCAACCCCTTGCCACTGCATGTCACAAGGCCGCTTTCCTCGGGTTTGCCCTGCCGCAGTCTCGTGATGGTAGCATCTACGACTGGATCTGAAAGTCCTGCTGCCGCTTCGCTAGCCTGAGATGCTAAGATGCGTGCTTGTTCGCGCGCCGCTGCAATCAGGGGCGTAGTGCGTTGATTGTCAGCTCCAACAATTACGATTGTGTCGGAACTGCTCTGGCCGGGAGCAAGCGGGGTTTGCACAACAGGCTTTCCGGCAGCTTTCTTCGCCCACCAACCCAGCGGAGGATTGGGGATATCATTCTTCTTACAGATCTTATGAAGCGCAACGTCGGAGATCAGGAACTCTTTGGAAAGCTGTGTCATCGGCTTCGACCAAACAAGCTCGTAAAACTCCTTACGGGAGAAAGTTCGGGCCATGTCTTTGTTCTAAGCCTGGGTTCGTGACTGGAAGAAGCATCTAAGCGTTGGGTGAAAAGTACACCTCGCCGATGAGAGGAAGCAACATGAGCTATGATCGTGATGTGTTCCCGTATGCGCCGCTCGGCCTTTCCCGTGATGAAGCAGCCCGCTATGTCGGGGTAGACGTTCCGTTGTTCATGCAGCTCGTGTCCGCCGGACGAATGCCGCTGCCAAAACGTCTCGGCGATCGCGACATTTGGAGCAGGATCGAGCTAGAGGCGGCGTTCATACGCCTTCCCGAAGGTGTTACGGATCAAACGAGCCGAACGCTTGGTCAAGGCAGTTCCAACGGAATGGCCGAAAAGGATCGGCCGCACGTCTACTCTCCAGCTAAGCTCGCGGAACGGTGGGGCTGTTCGGTGGGACATGTCCATAAACTCATTGAGTCGGGCCAGGTCACAGCGTTCCGCGTCGGTAAGCTGGTTCGTGTCCTTACAGAGAACGTCGAGAAATTTGAGGATTGGCGTCGTAAGCAGATGCCTTAACCTGTCGATCTAGAAGCTGAGGATGCGGCGAAGCCCCTGCGTAAGAAAGCTGCTCCGAGGCTTCCATATCGGAAATAGGCTATCGGCGTAGCGTCGTCATTACCTGCTCGCTTCTGGCTATCGGCGGTCCTTCAACCAGTTAGCCAAAACATCCTCTGGCGATTTCGGCCTTGCCATATCTGCCTCTACGTTCCTCATGAAAACGATTTCGCCTGTCGGGCACAACTTCACTGACAGGCCGGTTTCAGAAGCCGCCCGCGCGGCATCCATTATCTCAGACTTGCTGAACATCCGTTTCCTCGTCATTCGCTCTATTTCCCTGTTGCGGATGATGCTGCAAGGAAGCGCTTAAGCGGAACCTTACCTTTTCGAGAATGATGACCAGAACCGCCCTCATATCACAGGCAGATCTCCGTCGGATGGCGATCATAGCGAAGGAACAAGGCGTTTGCATTGAAGTAGAAATGCAAGGCCGGATCGTTCGGGTCAGCCCGGATGTGCCAGAAAAGGTTGCGCCTGAACGACGACCGCCAGTCAGACTTTGACCGGACACCCGCATATCAGCCGCTGCTGGCCTTCGGGCTGGTGGCGGCTTTTAGCGTTTGTGGCTGTGGATAATCGCCTTTAGGCCAACAAACATCCTGGGTGGACAGAATGGCGGGTGACGGACGGACGAATTTCCTTAACCCACTGTTTCTACTGTATAAATCGGGGAAAAGTGGTGCGGGTGGTCGGAATCGAACCGACACTCCTTGCGGAACCGGATTTTGAGTCCGGCGCGTCTACCAGTTCCACCACACCCGCACGGTGCAGATTCCCGAGGCGACAAGCGGCTTGGGAAAGGCCGCGTTCCTATACGACGGCTTTTTGAGAAAAGCCAGATCATCCAGAGCCTGCAAGCACGAGAAAATATCACCGACTCCTGCAAACGGTGATGATTGTTGACGCGCTGTCCATGCGGCAGATCATTGCCGGGCCTGAACTTTGCGCCTAATCGGGTGCGAACGAGCAGGCGGCTGTGTCAGTCCGCCCAACAGGCAGGATGATCATGGCGCTGAACGATCCGGTTGGACACACCCAGAAGACGCTCTCCGTTGTGGGTCTTTTGGGCATGGCGGTGACGGTCGGCAGTGCCGTCGGCTTTCAGGTGATCGGTGGCTACATCCCCTGCAAGCTCTGCTACGAGCAGCGCATTCCCTATTATATCGGCCTGCCGATCATGGCGCTCGCCGTGATCCTGTCGTTCCGGCGCGGTCCGGCTTTGGTGACACGGCTGCTGATCCTTGCGGGCGCGCTGTTGATGATCTGGGCGCTGTATCTCGGCGTCTACCATTCCGGCGTGGAATGGGGATGGTGGGCCGGCCCGACCGATTGCGGCGTGGCTGTGGATGCGACATCCGGCACGTCGGGCGGCGTTCTGGATTCGCTGAATTCCGTCATCCCGCCATCTTGCGACAAGGCCGCGCTGCGGGTGCTCGGCCTGTCCTTCGCCGGCTGGCAGGCTGTTTGCGCCGCGATCCTGGCCATCATCATGCTGCGCGGCGCATTCGCCCGCAGCCGCGCTTGAAGCCAGCTCAAGGCTCCAGTTCGACATCCCAGTAAAGGTAATCCATCCAGCTTTCGTGCAGATAGTTGGGTGGAAACAGCCGGCCGTTGTTATGGAGGTCGTGCACGGTTGGCGCAAACGGCTTTTGTTGCGGAAACATCTTTGCCTCCGCCGCCATCATGCCGCCCTTCCTCAAGTTGCAGGGAGAACAGGCCGCGACGATGTTTTCCCAGGTCGTCGTGCCGCCGCAACGGCGCGGGATGACGTGATCAAAGGTCAGATCGTCATGCGTGCCGCAATATTGGCACTGGAAGCGATCGCGCAGGAACACGTTGAAGCGCGTAAAAGCGGGATGGCGCGACGGCTTCACATAGCTCTTGAGGCACACCACGCTGGGCAGCCGCATCGAGAAGGATGGCGAGGAGACTTCGTGGTCATATTCGGCAACGATGTTCACCCGATCGAGGAACACCGCCTTGATCGCATCCTGCCAAGACCAGAGCGAGAGAGGGTAATAGCTCAGAGGCCGATAATCGGCATTGAGCACCAGCGCTGGCAACCCGTCCGGGGAAACCGCGATCGTCACTAACGCACCTCCCTTTGGGAAAAGCTGTCGATTGACCACGATAGTGTAAGCCCGATGTGACAGGGCTGTGAAGCGGGAAAAAACCGGGAAAAGCCGGAAAAATTCGGATGCTTTCGCCGGTTTTCGGGCGGGAACTTCCGGTTTTCACCCCAAAGGAAGCGCATCCCGCCGACGAATCACCGCGTAATAGGCCCAGAACAATCGCGCCGCGACGGAGCGATGGGGCGACCACAGGTCCGCTATTCTTGAGAGCGCCTTGGCGGATGGCCGCGGCTCGATGTTCAGCGCCTGCCCCACCGCCGTTTGCAGCGTGACATCATGCGCGGGAAAGATGTCGGGATGGCCGGCGCAGAACATCAGATAAACTTCCGCCGTCCATGGACCGATTCCCGATACGGCAGTCAGGTCCGCGATCGCCGCTTCCGCCGGTCGCTCCCGCATCGTGTCGAGCTGGACGCGACCGTCCAGGCAGGCTTGCGCCAGTGCCAGCAAGGTTCGCTGCTTGGCGCGCGACTGGCCGGCTTCGCGAAACACGCTTTCGGGTGCTGCCAGCAGGGTTTTAGGCGTCAGCGGATCGACCAATGCCAGGAAGCGGGCAAAGATCGCATCGGCGCTGGCGCGCGACACTTGTTGCGAGGTGATGATGCCGGCCAGGCTGGCGAAACCGGGCGGCACGAGCCGCAGTGGAATGTCGCCGGCTGCCGCGCGAATAGGCGCCAGACGCGGATCGGCGGCGACCAGTGCGTTCAGATCCTCGGTGACATGCTCCAGCGTTTCGATGTGGCGCATCAGCCAGCCTTTTCTTCTCGGGCGAGGCAGCTTAGCAATCGGCCATGCCGCCTGCCAGCCGCCCCACCTTCCGCTTTGCACCAAGCCCGACCGGGCGGCTGCATCTCGGCCACGCCTTATCCGCGATCCTGAATGCAGAAGAGGCGCGGGAGGTTGCCGGACGCTTTCTGCTGCGCATTGAAAACACGGACCTCACCCGCTGCACGCCAGAGAATGAGGCCGGCATTTATGACGATCTCCTTTGGCTCGGCTTGCGGTGGGAAGAGCCGGTGCGGCGGCAGTCCGAGCACTTCGCCGATTACGGACGCGCGTTGGAGCGTCTGAAGGCGATGGGGCTGATCTATCCGGCCTTTCTCAGCCGCGGGGAGGTTCGGTGGTTGATTGCGGAGGCCGAGGCAGCAGGTGAGCCGTGGCCGCGTGATCCAGATGGGGTTCCGCTCTATCCGGGCGACGAGCGGCAAATGCCGGAGGCAGACCGCCAGGCGCGCATGAACAGTGGCGAGCCTTTCGCCTGGCGGCTGGACATGCAGGCGGCACTGGAGCAGGTTGGCCGGCCCTTGTTCTGGACGGAAAACAGCGAAGGCCCTTCAAGCGAAACCGGGCAAGTTGCGGCTGATCCTGCTGCGTGGGGTGATGTAGTGCTAGCGCGAAAAGAGTTTCCGGCGAGCTACACGCTTGCTGTGGTGGTGGACGATGCCTTGCAGGGGATCACCCATGTCGTGCGCGGGCGCGACCTGTTCCATGCCACATCAGTGCACCGCTTATTGCAGGTGCTGCTTGGCCTGCCCGAACCGACCTACCATCATCACCGGCTGGTGCTGGATGACGAGGGGCGCAAGCTTTCCAAAAGCGCCGGCAGTCCGTCGCTGGCCGATCTGCGCGCCACTGGTAAGACACCGCAGGACGTGCGGACAATGCTCGGCCTTTAACGAAGGTCGAGCAGGCGCTTGTCTTTTAGCGAAGATCGAGCAGGCGCTCGAGATAATCGCGTTCGAGCTGCGGGCTGAGCGCATTGCCGAGGCGGCGGCGGATTTCGTCGAGGATCTGGCGCGCACGCTGGGCGTCGATGACATCGGGCACCTCGACCGAATTGCCGAAGTCCGGACCGGTGGTGGCGCGTGGGCGGCCCAATGGATCGCGATCGGCGCTGCGCTGACGCCCGCCCGGCTGTCCCTGTCCGTCTTGCCCTTCCTGGCCCTGCTGCGCTTGCTGCATCTGCTGCATCATGTCCTG
>NZ_DAMBUH010000018.1:20651-52605 GCF_032053605.1 Tianweitania sp. | reverse complement strand
CGCCCGTCACCGTCGTGGACGAGGTGTTGCGGATGCCGACGATCTCAACCGTCTCGCCAACCTTGACGATGCCGCGCTCGACGCGACCGGTCACAACCGTACCGCGGCCCGAGATCGAGAACACGTCTTCGATAGGCATCAGGAACGGCTGGTCGATCGGACGCTCAGGCGTCGGAATGTAAGCGTCGACTTCCTTCATCAGCTCGCGGATGGCGTCTTCGCCGATCGTCTTGTCCGAGTCTTCCAGAGCAGCCAGAGCCGAACCCTTGACGATCGGAATGTCGTCGCCCGGGAATTCGTTCTTCGACAGAAGCTCGCGCACTTCCAGCTCAACCAGCTCGAGCAGCTCGGCGTCGTCAACCTGGTCGACCTTGTTCAGGAACACCACGATCGAAGGAACGCCAACCTGACGGGCCAGCAGGATGTGCTCGCGGGTCTGCGGCATCGGGCCGTCGGCAGCCGACACAACCAGGATCGCGCCGTCCATCTGCGCAGCACCGGTGATCATGTTCTTCACATAGTCAGCGTGGCCTGGGCAGTCGACGTGGGCGTAGTGGCGGTTCGGCGTCTCGTATTCGACGTGGGCCGTCGAGATCGTGATGCCGCGTGCCTTTTCTTCAGGAGCAGCGTCGATCTGGTCATACGCCTTGAACTCACCGAAGTATTTCGTGATCGCGGCCGTCAGCGACGTCTTGCCGTGGTCAACGTGACCAATCGTGCCAATGTTCACATGCGGCTTGTTACGCTCGAATTTACCTTTGGCCATGTGACTTCTCCTAACTTTCTTGCCCGCGCTGGGGCATCAATGGGTGACGGCGTAAGCGCGCGGGCTTTACGCGAATTTCTTCTGGATTTCCTGAGCGACCGCGGTCGGAACCGGCTCATAGTGGTCGAACAGCATCGTGTATTGTGCACGTCCCTGGCTCATCGAGCGCAGGTTGTCGACGTACTTGAACATGTTCGCCAGCGGAACCATCGCATTGATGACGACGGCCACACCGCGCGTTTCCTGGCCCTGAATCTGGCCACGACGGCTGTTCAAGTCGCCGATCACGCTACCGACGTAGTCTTCCGGAGTCACAACCTCGACCTTCATGATCGGCTCGAGAAGCTGTGCACCAGCCTTCTTGGCAGCATCACGGAAGCAAGCACGCGAAGCGATTTCGAACGCGAGAACCGAGGAGTCGACGTCGTGGAATGCACCGTCGATCAGGGTCGCCTTGACGCCAAGCATCGGGAAGCCAGCGACTGGACCCGAGGACAGAACGCTCTCGATGCCCTTCTGAACGCCGGGGATGTACTCCTTGGGAATAGCACCGCCGATAATCTTCGACTCGAAAACGAAATCCTCGCCTTCCGGGTTCGGCTCGAAGATCAGCTTCACGCGAGCGAACTGACCCGTACCACCGGTCTGCTTCTTGTGGGTGTAGTCTTCCTCGGTGCGGCGCGTGATGGTTTCGCGATAAGCAACCTGCGGAGCACCAACCGTCGCCTCGACCTTGAACTCGCGACGCATGCGGTCGACGAGGATGTCGAGGTGAAGTTCACCCATGCCGGCGATGATGGTCTGACCCGACTCTTCGTCCGTCTTGACGCGGAACGAAGGATCTTCGGCAGCCAGACGATTGAGCGCGAGGCCCATCTTTTCCTGGTCGCCCTTGGTCTTCGGCTCGATCGCGATCTGGATGACCGGCTCAGGGAATTCCATGCGCTCAAGAATGACCGGCTTCAGGGGATCGCAAAGCGTGTCGCCCGTGGTGGTTTCCTTGAGACCGGCCAGAGCAACGATGTCGCCTGCGAAGGCTTCTTCGATGTCTTCTCGGGAATTCGAGTGCATCTGCAGCATACGGCCGATGCGCTCGCGCTTGCCCTTCACGGTGTTCTCGAGCGACGTGCCCTTGGTCAGCTTGCCCGAGTAGATACGGGCGAAGGTCAGCGAACCCACGAACGGATCGTTCATGATCTTGAAGGCCAGCATCGACAGCGGCTCTTCATCGTCGGCGTGGCGCTCGATTTCACCTTCGGTCTTGGCGTCGATACCCTTGATCGCAGGCACATCTGCCGGCGACGGCAAGAACTCGACCACCGCGTCCAGAAGCGGCTGTACGCCCTTGTTCTTGAAAGCGGAACCACAGAACATCGGGAAGAACTTGACCGCGATCGTACCCTTGCGGATCAGCGCACGGATCTTATCGTTGTCGGGCATCTTGCCTTCGAGATAGTCGTTCATCGCGTCGTCGTCCATTTCGACGGCGGCTTCGATCAACTTCTCGCGGTATTCTTCAGCACGATCCTTCAGATCGGCAGGGATTTCGACGACGTCCCAGGCAGCGCCCAGGCTCTCGTCGCGCCAAACCAGCGCGTTCATCTCGATGAGGTCGACAACGCCCTTGAAATCGTTCTCGGCACCGATCGGCAGCTGCATGGCAACAGCCTGCGCACCGAGACGGGTCGCGATCATCTCATAGGAGCGATAGAAATCAGCGCCGATCTTGTCCATCTTGTTGCAGAAGATCATGCGCGGAACATGATACTTGTCTGCCTGGCGCCAAACAGTCTCGGTCTGCGGCTCAACACCAGCATTGGCGTCGAGAAGAGCGATCGCACCGTCGAGAACGCGCAGCGAGCGCTCGACTTCAATGGTGAAGTCGACGTGGCCGGGCGTGTCGATGATGTTGAAGCGGCGCATCTTGCCGTCACGACCCTTCCAGAAGGTCGTGGTGGCAGCGGACGTGATCGTGATGCCACGCTCCTGCTCCTGCTCCATCCAGTCCATGGTCGCGGCGCCGTCATGGACTTCGCCGATCTTGTGGGACTTGCCGGTGTAGTAGAGGACGCGCTCAGTCGTGGTCGTCTTGCCAGCATCAATGTGAGCCATGATGCCGAAGTTACGATAGTCTTCGATTTTATATTCGCGGGCCATAGGAATGCCTCTCTCTTCCGCCGATTACCAGCGGTAGTGCGCGAATGCGCGGTTGGCTTCAGCCATCTTGTGGGTGTCTTCGCGCTTCTTGACGGCAGTGCCACGATTGTTGGCAGCGTCCATCAACTCGCCCGACAGACGATCAACCATCGTGGTCTCGTTGCGGTTGCGAGCGGCAGTGATCAGCCAACGAATAGCCAAAGCCTGACGACGCTCGGGGCGCACATCGACCGGAACCTGGTAGGTCGCACCACCAACGCGACGCGAACGCACTTCGACGTGCGGCGCAACGTTGTCGAGAGCCTGACGGAACACGGTGACCGGTTCCTGCTTGGTGCGGGTCTGAACCTGATCCAGCGCGGAGTAGACGATGGTCTCGGCGACTGACTTCTTGCCGTGCAGCATGATGGCGTTCATGAACTTCGTGACTACGAGATCACCGAACTTCGGATCCGGGTTGATCTCGCGCTTTTCTGCACTGTGACGACGGGACATAGCTTCTGTCTCTCAATCAAAGGTCGGCGCCAAAGGCTGCCTGACCGGACCTGGCTTACTTCGGGCGCTTTGCGCCGTACTTCGAACGACGCTGCTTGCGGTTCTTCACACCCTGCGTATCGAGAACGCCGCGGATGATGTGGTAACGCACACCCGGAAGATCCTTCACGCGGCCGCCTCGAATCATGACCACGGAGTGCTCCTGAAGGTTGTGGCCCTCGCCCGGGATGTAACCGATGACTTCGAAGCCATTGGTCAAACGGATCTTCGCGACCTTACGCAGAGCCGAGTTTGGCTTCTTCGGGGTCGTTGTATAAACACGCGTGCAGACGCCACGCTTCTGTGGGTTGGCCTGCATGGCCGGTACCTTGTTGCGCTTCACCGGCGCAATGCGCGGCTTGCGGATCAACTGGTTTACGGTAGGCATTAACCGTCGTCCTCTTATCTCACTCGGGCCCGTTTCCAGGCATATACAAGCGCCGTTAGCATACGCGTTTGCGGGCAAGAAACCGCTCTCGCGGCTTTGCCCAATCAAATGCAGAGGAAGCAGTTTCCCGCCTCATGCGCGCCGGCAATGTTATTCGCTCGTAGAAACGAACCCTGTTTGAGGACATTGTCCAGGACGTGTCGTCCCGAAGCGGTAGCCCTCACATCGGCTCTGTGAGGCGGCTTCTACTGCGTGAGTCCCCTTTCGTCAACCCCGAAAGGCGGATGCGCTGGGATTAGTCGGCAGCTGGTGGTAAATCCACGGTCATGAGCAAGATAATTTCCTTCGTTGAAGCCGGCGTCTTGGATTCTTTCCGCAATCTTAATGCTAGACTGCTTGGCAACGACCGACAAACGCATGGAAGGCTGGAATCATGAAGATGGAATCAGGTGAGAACGACAACGAGTCGCCTCCGGTGACGATCATCGTCGGTCGCGCCTGGATGCAGAAGGACGGCGAGTCGGAGGAGGTTCACGTTCTGCTTGTTGCTCCCGACGATGACACGGCCGTTCGCACCGCGTTGGAAGCCCTATCTCGCGAGGGCTATGTCGAAGCGGAACTTGATCAGATCGGCGAGATGCAGGGAATGCCGGATGAAGAACCGCATGCCTCCGCCTATCAGGGTGCCGTTGAAGGCGAGATCGCGATTGTCCGGCTGACATAACAATCTGCGATTTGCTTAAACGAAAAAGGCCGCCCCGAAAGGCGGCCTTTTTTTATTGCTTGCTGTCCACCTTATTCGGCGGCGTTGGTCATGTCCGCCAACATCGGCTCGGCAACTTCCGAACCCGTCGACTTGCGGCGCTCGTCGAGGATCAGCTCATCGCGCGAGGTCGCGATACGGCGGATCTGCGTCATCTGACCGCCAGTACCGGCCGGGATGAGACGGCCGACGATGACGTTTTCCTTGAGACCCTGCAGCGTGTCCATCTTGCCGGCAACTGCCGCCTCGGTGAGAACGCGCGTGGTTTCCTGGAACGACGCTGCCGAGATGAAGGACGGCGTCTGCAGCGAGGCCTTGGTGATGCCGAGCAACACCGGCTGACCTGCGGCCGGCGTCTTGCCCTCCTCGATCAGGCGATCGTTGATCTCGTCGAGTTCGACCTGATCGACGTGATCGCCCGGGATGTAGGTCGAGTCGCCCTGCTCCGTGATCTCAACCTTCTGCAGCATCTGGCGAACGATCACCTCGATGTGCTTGTCGTTGATCAACACGCCCTGCAGTCGGTACACTTCCTGGATCTCGTTCACGAGGTAGGAAGCCAGCGCCTCGACGCCCTTGATGGCAAGGATGTCGTGCGGTGCCGGATTGCCGTCCAGGATGTAGTCGCCCTTCTCGATGACGTCGCCGTCCTGAAGATGGAACGGCTTGCCTTTCGGGATGAGATACTCGACCGGCTCCATGGCCTCGTCATGCGGCTCGATCACGATGCGACGCTTGTTCTTGTAGTCGCGACCGAAACGAACCGTACCGTCGATCTCGGCGATAACCGCGCAATCCTTCGGACGACGCGCTTCGAAGAGTTCCGCCACGCGCGGCAGACCGCCCGTGATGTCCTTCGTCTTGGCGCTTTCCATCGGAATACGAGCCAGCACGTCGCCAGGCTTGACGGATGCACCGGGCTCCACCGACAGGATGGCTTCCACCGACAACATGAAGCGAGCGTCGCCGCCACGTGCCAGCTTGGCAATCTTGCCCTTGGCATCGAACACCGTGATCGCCGGCTTGAGATCCGAACCACGCGGCGTCGAACGCCAGTCGATGACCTCACGCTTGGTGATGCCGGTTGCCTCGTCCGCCGTTTCCTGCACGGAGATGCCGTCCACCAGATCTTCGAACTCCACGCGGCCTTCCAGCTCGGTGAGGATCGGACGGGTATACGGATCCCATTCGGCAATACGCTGACCACGACGAACTGCATCTCCGTCATCGACGTAAATGCGCGAACCGTAGGTCACGCGGTGGGTCGCACGCTCCTTGCCCGTCTCATCCAGAATGAGAACAGCCATGTTGCGGCCCATGACAATCAGATTGCCATCGGAATTGCGCACCACGTTGCGGTTGCGGATCTGCACCTGGCCTTCATACGAAGCTTCCAGGAACGACTGATCGACGACCTGCGCCGTGCCGCCCATGTGGAAGGTACGCATGGTGAGCTGGGTGCCCGGCTCGCCAATCGACTGAGCCGCGATAACGCCGACCGCTTCGCCCTGGTTGACCGGGGTACCGCGTGCCAGATCGCGCCCGTAGCAGACGGCGCAAACGCCGACGCGCACTTCGCAAGTCAGAGCCGAGCGGATGCGAACAGCCTGGATGCCAGCCTTTTCGATCTTCTCGATGTCGCGCTCGTCCATCAGCGTGCCGGCCTTCACCAGCAGATCGCCCGACAGCGGATGGTTCACGTCGTCCAAAGCCGTACGGCCAAGGATGCGCTGACCGAGCGATGCCACAACCTGACCAGCATCCACGATCGGCTGCATGGTAAGGCCCTTCTCGGTGCCGCAGTCGATTGCATTGACGATGCAATCCTGCGCCACGTCAACGAGGCGGCGGGTCAGGTAACCCGAGTTCGCGGTCTTCAAGGCGGTGTCGGCGAGGCCCTTACGGGCACCGTGGGTCGAGTTGAAGTACTCGAGAACGGTCAGACCTTCCTTGAAGTTCGAGATGATCGGCGTTTCGATGATCTCGCCCGACGGCTTGGCCATGAGGCCGCGCATGCCGGCAAGCTGACGCATCTGCGTTGGCGAACCACGAGCACCCGAATGGCTCATCATGTAGATCGAGTTCATCGGCTTTTGACGGCCGTCTTCGTTGAACTCGACCGCCTTGATGCGGCCCATCATTTCCTCGGCGACCTTTTCCGAGCACTTGGCCCAGGCGTCGACCACCTTGTTGTACTTTTCGCCCTGAGTGATCAGGCCGTCATTGTACTGCTGCTCATATTCCTTCGCGAGCGTCTCGGTGTCCGAAACCAGCTTTTCCTTGGTGTCCGGAATAACCATGTCGTCCTTACCGAACGAAATGCCGGCGCGGCAGGCATGGCTGAAGCCGAGTGCCATGATGCGATCGCAGAAGATCACCGTCTCTTTCTGACCGCAGTGGCGATAAACCGTGTCGATCATCTTGGAGATGTTCTTCTTGGTCATCTCCTGGTTCGCGGTGTCGAAAGGAACGTTGACGTTCTTGGGCAGCAGCTCGGCGATGATCATGCGGCCAGGCGTCGTGTCATGGATCTTCGACACGACGTTGCCTTGCGCATCAACGGTCTTGAAGCGACCCTTAATCTTGGCGTGGAGCGTGACCGCCTTGGTTTCAAGAGCGTGCTGAAGCTCGCCCATATCCGCAAAGACCATGCCCTCGCCCGGCTCGTTCTGGTTGACGATCGACAGGTAGTACAGACCCAGCACCATGTCCTGCGACGGCACGATGACCGGCGCACCGGAAGCCGGATGCAGGATGTTGTTGGTCGACATCATCAAAACGCGCGCTTCGAGCTGTGCTTCGAGCGACAGCGGCACGTGAACGGCCATCTGGTCGCCGTCGAAGTCAGCATTGAAGGCGGTGCAGACCAGCGGGTGAAGCTGGATTGCCTTGCCTTCGATCAGCGTGGGTTCGAATGCCTGGATACCAAGACGGTGCAGCGTCGGCGCGCGGTTCAGAAGAACCGGATGCTCGCGAATGACCTCGTCGAGGATATCCCAGACTTCCGGACGCTCCTTCTCGACCAGCTTCTTGGCCTGCTTGACGGTCGAGGAATAACCCTTGGCGTCGAGGCGGGCATAGATGAAGGGCTTGAACAGCTCGAGCGCCATCTTCTTCGGCAGGCCGCACTGGTGCAGCTTGAGCTCCGGACCGGTCACGATAACCGAACGGCCGGAATAATCGACGCGCTTGCCGAGCAGGTTCTGGCGGAAGCGGCCCTGCTTGCCCTTCAGCATGTCGGACAGCGACTTCAGCGGACGCTTGTTGGCACCCGTGATGACGCGGCCGCGGCGGCCGTTGTCGAACAGCGCATCCACCGCTTCCTGAAGCATGCGCTTCTCGTTGCGGATGATGATGCCAGGCGCACGCAGCTCGATCAGCCGCTTGAGGCGGTTGTTACGGTTGATGACGCGGCGATAGAGGTCGTTCAGATCGGAGGTCGCAAAGCGACCGCCATCCAGCGGAACCAGCGGACGCAGATCCGGTGGGATGACCGGGACGATCTTCATGATCATCCATTCCGGGCGGTTGCCAGACTCCATGAAGTTCTCGACCACCTTGAGGCGCTTGAGATACTTCTTCTGCTTCAGCTCCGACGTGGTGGACGCCAGTTCCGTACGCAGCTCGCCGGCGATCGTGTCGAGGTCCATCGAAGCCAGAAGCTCGTGGATCGCCTCGGCGCCGATCATCGCGGTGAAGCTGTCTTCGCCGTATTCATCGACGGCGATCATGTACTCTTCCTCGCTCAGGAGCTGGTGCTCCTTCAGCGCGGTCAAGCCAGGCTCGGTGACGATGTAGTTCTCGAAATACAGAACGCGCTCGATGTCCTTCAAGGTCATGTCGAGCAGCGTGCCGATGCGCGATGGCAACGACTTCAGGAACCAGATATGCGCGACCGGTGCAGCCAGCTCGATGTGGCCCATGCGCTCACGGCGAACGCGCGACAGCGTAACTTCCACGCCGCACTTTTCGCAGATGACGCCCTTGTACTTCATGCGCTTGTACTTGCCGCACAGGCACTCGTAGTCCTTGATCGGTCCGAAAATGCGCGCGCAGAATAGGCCGTCACGCTCCGGCTTGAACGTACGGTAGTTGATCGTCTCCGGCTTCTTGATCTCACCGAACGACCAGGAAAGGATCTTCTCCGGCGAGGCCAGCGAGATCCGGATGGAGTCGAAGGTCTGTACCGGCGTCTGAGGGTTGAAGAGATTCATGACCTCTTGGTTCATGCCGTTCTCCTTATCGGGGTCCGCAAACCCCTCAATTTAAATCTCGCTCCGAGCGGCCTGCCCGGGATCGGTCGTGGCCGTCTTCTCGGGCCACAACGAGGCAGGATCATGATCCCGCCGAAATCAATGGGTGCGCCGCCGAAGCGACGCACCTTCAAGCCGTTTTACTCGGCAGCGTCCGGAAGCCGAACAGGCTCTTCGCCCTTCGAGTTCTCGAGCTGGACGTTGAGGCCCAGCGACCGCATTTCCTTGACGAGAACGTTGAAGCTCTCCGGAATACCGGCTTCGAACGTATCGTCGCCGCGCACGATCGACTCGTAGACCTTGGTACGGCCCGCAACGTCGTCCGACTTCACCGTCAGCATTTCCTGCAGCGTGTAAGCTGCACCGTATGCTTCCAAAGCCCAGACCTCCATCTCGCCGAAGCGCTGGCCACCGAACTGCGCCTTGCCACCCAGCGGCTGCTGGGTCACCAGTGAGTAAGGCCCGATCGAACGCGCGTGGATCTTGTCGTCCACCAAGTGATTGAGCTTAAGCATATATATGTAGCCCATCGTCACTTTGCGATCGAACGGTTCACCCGTCCGGCCATCATAGAGCTGCGACTGACCCGACGAGTGCAGACCGGCCTGTTCCAGCATCGCATTGATGTTGGCTTCGTTGGCACCGTCGAACACCGGCGTGGCAATCGAAACGCCGCGCTTCATCTGATCGGCGAGAAGCAGAACGCTCTCGTCGTCATAGTCGCGAACCGGCTCGTTGCGGTCGTTGTCCGGCAGCAGTTCCTCGAGCGTGGCGCGCAGCGGCTGGATATCGCCACCCGTCTTGTACGCCTCGATCAACTCACCGATCTGACGGCCCATGCCAGCGCAGGCCCAGCCCAGATGCGTTTCCAGGATCTGGCCGACGTTCATGCGGGATGGCACGCCCAACGGGTTGAGCACGATGTCGGCATGCGTTCCGTTTTCCAGGAACGGCATGTCTTCCACCGGCACGATCCGCGAGACCACGCCCTTGTTGCCGTGACGGCCGGCCATCTTGTCGCCCGGCTGCATCTTGCGCTTCACGGCAACGAAGACCTTGACCATCTTCATGACGCCCGGAGGCATCTCGTCGCCGCGCTGGACCTTCTCGACCTTGTTCATGAAGCGCTGCTCAAGCGCCTTCTTGGAGTCGTCGTACTGACCCCGAAGTGCTTCGAGTTCGCTCTGAGCCCGCTCGTCGTCGACGGCAAACTGCCACCACTGCGAACGCGGATAGTCGGTCAGCATCTCGCGGGAAAGCGTGGTGCCCTTCTTGAAGCCCTTCGGACCAGCAACGGCTTCCTTGTCCGTCAGCATGTCCGCCAAACGGGCGTACACGTTGCGGTCGAGGATCGCCTGCTCGTCGTCACGGTCCTTGGCGAGACGCTCGATTTCCTCGCGCTCGATGGCCATGGCGCGCTCGTCCTTCTCAACGCCGTGGCGATTGAAGACGCGCACTTCAACGATCGTGCCGAAGGTCCCGGGCGGCATGCGCATGGAGGTGTCACGCACGTCGGAAGCCTTTTCGCCGAAGATGGCGCGCAGAAGCTTTTCTTCCGGCGTCATCGGGCTTTCGCCCTTCGGAGTGATCTTGCCAACGAGAATGTCACCCGGTGCCACTTCGGCGCCGATGTAAACGATACCCGCTTCGTCGAGGTTCTTCAGCGCTTCTTCCGACACGTTCGGAATGTCGCGCGTGATTTCCTCAGGTCCAAGCTTCGTATCGCGAGCCATGACCTCGAACTCCTCGATATGGATCGAGGTGAAGACGTCATCGGCAACGATGCGCTCGGACAGAAGGATCGAGTCCTCGTAGTTGTAGCCGTTCCAAGGCATGAACGCGACGAGCACGTTGCGGCCGAGCGCCAGATCGCCGAGGTCGGTCGACGGACCGTCCGCGATGATATCGCCCTTCTGGATGCGGTCGCCGACGCGAACCAGCGGACGCTGGTTGATGCAGCTCGACTGGTTGGAGCGCTGGAACTTCATCAGACGATAGATATCGACGCCCGACTTGCCGGCTTCGAGATCTTCCGTTGCGCGAATAACGATACGCGTCGCGTCCACCTGGTCGACGATGCCGGTGCGGCGTGCACCGATCGCAGCGCCCGAGTCACGGGCAACGATCGGCTCCATGCCGGTGCCGACGAACGGCGCTTCGGCGCGAACCAACGGCACAGCCTGACGCTGCATGTTGGAGCCCATCAGAGCGCGGTTGGCGTCGTCGTTTTCCAAGAACGGGATCAGCGCGGCAGCGACCGACACCATCTGCTTGGGCGACACGTCCATGAGATCGACGTTTTCGCGCGGCGTCATCAAGACTTCACCGGCGTTACGGCAGATCACGAACTCGTCCACGAACGAACCATTGTCGTCGAGCTCGGCATTTGCCTGCGCAACGTAGTGCTTCGCTTCCTCCATCGCCGAAAGATACACGACGTCGTCCGAAACCCGACCGTCCTTGATGCGACGATACGGGCTTTCGATGAAGCCGTACTTGTTGACGCGGGCGAAGGTGGCCAGCGAGTTGATCAGACCGATGTTCGGACCTTCCGGTGTTTCGATCGGGCAGATACGACCGTAATGCGTCGGATGCACGTCGCGGACTTCGAAGCCGGCGCGTTCGCGAGTCAAACCGCCAGGTCCGAGTGCGGAAAGACGACGCTTATGCGTGATCTCCGACAGCGGATTGGTCTGATCCATGAACTGCGACAGCTGCGAGGAACCGAAGAACTCTCGCACGGCGGCGGCGGCGGGCTTGGCGTTGATCAGGTCCTGCGGCATGACAGTGTCGATCTCGATCGACGACATGCGCTCCTTGATCGCACGCTCCATGCGCAGCAGACCAACGCGGTACTGGTTCTCCATGAGCTCGCCGACCGAACGCACACGGCGGTTGCCGAGATTGTCGATGTCGTCGATCTCGCCCTTGCCGTCGCGCAGTTCAACCAGCGTCTTGACGACAGCTAGAATGTCCTCGCGGCGCAGAACGCGCACGGTGTCTTCGGCATCAAGCTCAAGCCGCATGTTCATCTTGACGCGCCCAACGGCCGAAAGGTCGTAGCGCTCGGCATCGAAGAACAGCGAGTTGAACATCGCTTCTGCCGTTTCCAGCGTTGGCGGTTCACCCGGGCGCATGACGCGGTAGATGTCGAACAGCGCGTCTTGACGGCTCTCGTTCTTGTCAACGTTCAGCGTGTTGCGGATGTAGGCGCCCACATTGACGTGGTCGATGTCGAGAACCTCGACCTCGTTGCCGCCGTTTTCCAGCAGAACCTTGAGCGTCTTCTCGTCGATCTCGTCGCCGGCCTCGAGGAAGATCTCGCCCGTGGCGTAGTTGACGATGTCTTCGGCGAGGTAGTTGCCGATCAGATCGTCTTCCGTCGCCTTAAGCGCCTTCAGGCCCTTTTCGGACAGCTGACGGGCCTGACGCGCAGTGATCTTCTTGCCGGCTTCTACGACGATTTCACCCGTGTCGGCATCGACCATGTCGGTCACGGCCTTCATGCCGCGGAAACGCTCGGCCGAGAACGGAATGCGCCAATGATCCCCGGCACGCTTGAAGGTGATCTTGTTATAGAAGGTCGAGAGGATTTCCTCGCCGTCCATACCAAGAGCCATCAACAGCGAGGTCGCCGGGATCTTGCGGCGACGATCGATGCGGGCATGCACGACGTCCTTGGAGTCGAACTCGATGTCGAGCCAGGAGCCGCGATAAGGAATGACGCGCGCAGCAAACAGAAGCTTGCCCGATGAATGCGACTTGCCCTTGTCGTGGTCGAAGAAGACGCCCGGCGAACGGTGCATCTGCGAAACGATGACGCGCTCGGTGCCGTTGATGATGAAGGTGCCGTTAGACGTCATGAGCGGCATGTCGCCCATGTAAACGTCCTGCTCCTTGATGTCCTTGACGGACTTCGAGCCGGTATCCTCGTCAATATCAAACACGATCAGGCGCAGCGTGACCTTGAGCGGAGCGGCAAAGGTCAAATCGCGCTGACGGCATTCGTCGACGTCGAACTTCGGATCTTCGAATTCGTACTTCACGAATTCCAGCATGGAAGCGCCGGAGAAATCGGAAATCGGGAACACCGACTTGAAGACAGCCTGGAGCCCTTCGTTCTGACGTCCGCCTTCCGGCTCATCGACCATCAGGAACTGATCATAGGATGCCTTTTGAACCTCGATGAGGTTCGGCATCTCCGCAACTTCCGGAATATCTCCGAAGAATTTGCGCACGCGCCTGCGACCATTAAAAGTCTGCGTCTGGGCCATCGTCGCTCCTTGCTGCCTTACTGGCTTACCTCGCCCGGCATTGCTGCCGGGGTGCCGGATCGCTCCGGCCTATCTCTGAAACGGGCAGAAACCCATTTCCTAAAAGCCCCGCTGCGGCCCTCAGGAAAAAGGTTTCCCATCTTTCCTTCGTCGCAACCGGCGGATGGTTGAACCACCCGCCGGAAACAGGCGACGAAACGCTTACTTCAGTTCAACCTTGGCGCCTGCGCCTTCCAGCTGAGCCTTGAGCTTGTCAGCGTCAGCCTTGGAAACGGCTTCCTTGACAACCTTCGGCGCGCCTTCGACCAGGTCCTTGGCTTCCTTCAGGCCGAGACCGGTGATCGCACGCACTTCCTTAATGACGTTGATCTTCTGTGCGCCGGCATCCGTGAGGACGACGTCGAACTCGGTCTTCTCTTCAGCAGCTTCGGCCGGAGCAGCAGCGCCGCCAGCAGCAGCAACAGCGACCGGAGCAGCAGCGGAAACGCCCCACTTCTCTTCCAGCAGCTTCGACAGCTCAGCCGCCTCGAGGACGGTCAGGGCCGACAGGTCGTCAACGATCTTTGCGAGATCAGCCATGTTACTAGTTCCTTATGGTTGGTTCGAAACGTGTTCTGTTGATTGCGAGGAACGGCCTCAGGCCGCCTCGTCCTTCCGGGCATAGGCGCCAAACACGCGGGCGAGATTGCCCGCCGGTGCGTTGACGACTGCGGCGATACGGGTCGCGGGGGTCTGGATCATGCCAACGATCTTCGCACGAAGTTCATCGAGCGACGGCATGGTTGCCAGAGACTTGACACCCTCGGCGTTCAACGCCGTGGCACCCATTGCGCCGCCGAGAATGACGAGCTTGTCATTCGTCTTGGCGAAATCGGATGCAACCTTGGGAGCCGCAACCGGATCGTCCGAGTAAGCGATGAGCGTCTGTCCCTTGAACAGCGCGTTCATCTCCTCGGAGTCCGTACCCTGAAGAGCGATAACGGCGAGGCGGTTCTTCGCGACTTTGACGGTACCGCCTGCAGCGCGCATCTTCGTACGAAGATCATTCATTTGCGCCACAGTCAGACCGGCATAGTGGGCCACGACCACAGAACCCGTGCTTTTGAACACGTCGTTCAGGCCCGTGACGAATTCGCGTTTTTCCGCTCTATCCACTGCCTATCTCCAGTTGGCAGTCCACTTCTTGCGAAGCAGTCTGCCGGTTGCCTTTTGCCGGCGGGCGATCTGAAAGACCATCCGGTCGGCGTTCGAGGATCCTGTCCCCTTTCGCCATGCTGCTCGTTGCCGAACAGCACGCAGACAAAAGGCACTCACGGTTCGAACCGACAGCACGATGCCGAAGCATCGAGAAATCAGCCCTCACCCGTCTCATGCAGGCTTTGCGATTAAGGTCCAGCTCGTTCTGGAACCGCCTGCAGTCTCGGACAGGATTGCGGATCATTTCTGGTCCGCATATCCGGACGCCGAAGCGCCCGGAATTGGTAGGCCAGCCTTCCGGGCCAGCCGTTGCTTCCCTTAGGAAGCCGGGTTCAGGGTCGAAAAGTCGACCTTCAGGCCTGGGCCCATGGTCGAGGTCAGCGCGATCTTCTGAACGTAAACACCCTTGGCGCCGGCCGGCTTGGCGCGAACAACCGCGTCAGCGAAAGCGCGGATGTTTTCCACCAGAGCGGTCGACTCGAAGGACGCCTTGCCAACACCAGCATGAATGATGCCGGCCTTTTCAACGCGGAACTCGACAGCGCCGCCCTTGGACGCCTTGACGGCGCCAGCGACGTCGACGGTCACGGTGCCGACCTTCGGGTTCGGCATCATGCCGCGCGGGCCGAGAACCTTACCGAGGCGACCGACCAGCGGCATCATGTCCGGGGTAGCAATGCAGCGATCGAAGTCGATCTCGCCCTTCTGGACGGTTTCAACCAGATCTTCCGCACCAACGATGTCGGCACCGGCGGCGCGGGCTTCATCAGCCTTGTCACCACGTGCAAACACGGCAACGCGAACCGTACGACCCGTGCCGTTCGGCAGGTTCACCACGCCGCGGACCATCTGGTCAGCATGGCGAGGATCAACGCCGAGGTTCATGGCGACTTCGATGGTCTCATCGAACTTGGCGGTGGCGCGCTCCTTGAGCAGCTTCACAGCCTCGGCGAGATCGTAGTTCTTGTCGACATCAATGCCCTTACGAGCGAGCGTGATGCGCTTTCCAGCCTTCTTAGCCATGATCTCAGCCCACCACTTCCAGGCCCATGGAGCGGGCCGAGCCCTCAACCATGCGCATCGCTGCATCGACGTCGTTTGCGTTCAGATCCTTGAGCTTCGCTTCCGCGATCTCACGAACCTGAGCCTGCGTGATACGGCCAGCACCGGTCTTGCCCGGCAGCTTGGAGCCGGCTTCGATCTTGGCGGCCTTCTTCAGGAAGTAAGACACCGGCGGCGTCTTCATGACGAAGGTGAACGACTTGTCCTGATAATAGGTGATCACGACGGGGACGGGCGAACCCTTCTCCATCTCCTGGGTCTGCGCGTTGAACGCCTTGCAGAACTCCATGATGTTGATGCCGCGCTGACCAAGAGCCGGGCCGATCGGAGGCGACGGGGTTGCCGACGCTGCCTTGACCTGGAGCTTGAGCTGGCCTGCAATCTTCTTAGCCATATACTCTGCCTTCTTTATGCCGGACTGATGCCGGCGGTTGCAGTGCGGTGGTGTGGTTGATGCGACCGGCTAAAGCCGCTCGTTCCTCCCACCGGCCTTTGCAGGAGAACCCTCCTGCTTACACACGGACCTCTGGGTCCGCGCGAAACGATCAGACTTTCTCGACCTGACCGAATTCGAGATCCACCGGCACGGCGCGTCCGAAGATGGACACTTCGACCTTGAGGCGCGAACGCTCTTCGTCCACTTCCTGGACGAAGCCCTTGAAGGAGGCGAACGGACCGTCGGAAACGCTGACTTCTTCGCCGAACTCGAACGTTACCGAAGGCTTCGGACGCTCAACACCTTCCTGCACCTGGTGCATGATGCGATCGGCTTCTTTGTCCGTGATCGGCACAGGCTTAGAGTCGCCAAGAAAGCCCGTCACCTTGGGCGTGTTCTTGATCAGCGAGAACACAGCATCCGACAGGTTGGCGCGCACCAGGACATAGCCCGGGAAGAACTTGCGCTCTGCATCGACCTTGCGACCGCGACGGACCTCGGTGACCTTTTCGGTCGGCACGACAATCTGCTCGATATGCTCCGACAGGCCCTTCTGCTTGGCCTTCAGCTCAATGTCCTCAGCGACCTTCTTTTCGAAGTTCGAATAGGCATGGACGATATACCACCGTGCGGTCATCTGAGATGCTCTCCGTTTGTGGCCGTTAGCGTCCGAGGCCGAGGATCAGCTCGATGGTGTAACCCATCGCGAAGTCGGCTACGAAAAAGAACAGGCAGGCGATAAAGGCGAAAACCAAAACCATGAGCGTCGAGATCATCGTCTCGCGCCGGGAAGGCCAAGTGACCTTCGCTGTCTCCTGCCGCACCTGCTGCAGGAACGTGAATGGATTTGAAGTTCTGGACGCCATCTGCCGCTCAATTTTCGCGTTCCCGTGGGAACCAGTTTGCTGCATGCCTGTTGTCGCATGCTTGAAGAATTCCGACGCCGAACACGCCCCGTATTCGGCAATGCACGGCCCGAATCACATGCAGGCATTCGCCCATGCAGTTCGGGCGCGTTGAACTCGGTTTCTCGAGTCCCACGCGCCGCGCAACGGTTGATATAAAACCGATTCTAGATCGGCGCAAGGGCTGGTTTAAGGGAAACAAGGGGAAAAGCGTGGCAGGGGCAGCAGGGCTCGAACCTGCGACCTGCGGTTTTGGAGACCGCCGCTCTACCAACTGAGCTATACCCCTAAGGGCGTCGAAGCGCCGGCCCGCTTCCTACGGATGTCGCGCCCGTCTGTAAAGAGCGAAGTCGCTTTCCGCTCAGATCAAACGACGAAAAAGACCAGGATAGGTCACCACGAAGCCATCGGCATCGACCTCGATCTCGCTTTGAAAGTCGCTGTCGCGCGACTGGTAGAGGTAGAGGCTCCCCTTCTTGAGGCAGGTGTAACGCTGCGGGTCTGCGGAAACGGCCATGTCAGGCAGATCCACATAGGCCGTTTCTATATTGGCGCTCTTACCCTCCGCCAAGTTCAAGCGGCGTATGGCAAGCGTGTTGGTCAGGGCCGATGCGGAGAGATCAGGCGCCAGGGCATAATCGAGCTCCAGTACAGGCACGGAGTTGCTGAGCCACCTTCCCTTTGCATCCATGACCAGCAACAGTGACCGTTCCTCACCGATCACCGCGACGCTGAGAGATTGCGTATGCCACGCGCTGTCGAAGCGGAGCGCGTAACGGCAGGCAAAAGGCTTGGCGGCTGTCGGCGCGACGATGACGCCCTCCGCCAGGAAATCGAGCCCCTCGGAGCGGATCACGCAATGCTCCAGGCCGGCTCCATCCCAGCTTTGCCAGCGCAAGGTCTTGTTGCCTGCAAACAGCTGCATGCTTGCACCTCCCGGGAACAGAGATACCGCCAAACAAAAAAGGCGACCCGAAGGCCGCCTTTTTCAATCATTCGTTTCGACCGAGCTTACTCGGTGATAGCGACGACGACGCCAGCGCCGACGGTGCGGCCGCCTTCGCGGATTGCGAAGCGCAGCTTTTCTTCCATGGCGACCGGTACGATCAGCTCAACGTCGACCGTCACGTTGTCGCCCGGCATCACCATCTCGGTGCCTTCAGCCAGGGACACGATGCCCGTCACGTCCGTGGTGCGGAAGTAGAACTGCGGACGGTAGTTCGTGAAGAACGGCGTGTGACGGCCACCCTCTTCCTTGGTCAGGATGTAGGCTTCAGCCTTGAACTTCTTGTGCGGCTTCACCGAACCCGGCTTGGCCAGAACCTGGCCGCGCTCAACGCCTTCACGATCAACGCCGCGAACCAGCGCGCCGATGTTGTCGCCAGCCTGGCCCTGATCGAGCAGCTTGCGGAACATTTCAACGCCCGTCACCGTCGTGGACGAGGTGTTGCGGATGCCGACGATCTCAACCGTCTCGCCAACCTTGACGATGCCGCGCTCGACGCGACCGGTCACAACCGTACCGCGGCCCGAGATCGAGAACACGTCTTCGATAGGCATCAGGAACGGCTGGTCGATCGGACGCTCAGGCGTCGGAATGTAAGCGTCGACTTCCTTCATCAGCTCGCGGATGGCGTCTTCGCCGATCGTCTTGTCCGAGTCTTCCAGAGCAGCCAGAGCCGAACCCTTGACGATCGGAATGTCGTCGCCCGGGAATTCGTTCTTCGACAGAAGCTCGCGCACTTCCAGCTCAACCAGCTCGAGCAGCTCGGCGTCGTCAACCTGGTCGACCTTGTTCAGGAACACCACGATCGAAGGAACGCCAACCTGACGGGCCAGCAGGATGTGCTCGCGGGTCTGCGGCATCGGGCCGTCGGCAGCCGACACAACCAGGATCGCGCCGTCCATCTGCGCAGCACCGGTGATCATGTTCTTCACATAGTCAGCGTGGCCTGGGCAGTCGACGTGGGCGTAGTGGCGGTTCGGCGTCTCGTATTCGACGTGGGCCGTCGAGATCGTGATGCCGCGTGCCTTTTCTTCAGGAGCAGCGTCGATCTGGTCATACGCCTTGAACTCACCGAAGTATTTCGTGATCGCGGCCGTCAGCGACGTCTTGCCGTGGTCAACGTGACCAATCGTGCCAATGTTCACATGCGGCTTGTTACGCTCGAATTTACCTTTGGCCATCGTCTCTCTTTCCTTGGCGACAGGGCTTTCCTGATCTCAGGATTGCGCGGCGCTTAACGACATCGTCGAGAAAAAACAAGTCTCTTCGCGAGGAGGCAGCATTCGGCTGCCCGCCTCGGAGACACTGCCGCATGTAAGATGCGGTTGAACTTTATGCTAGTGGCGATCTGGAGCGGGTAGCGGGAATCGAACCCGCGTATTCAGCTTGGAAGGCTGCTGCTCTACCATTGAGCTATACCCGCATTTCCAAGTTCCGGCGACAGGTGGTGGAGGAGGTTGGATTCGAACCAACGTAAGCTGAGCTAACGGATTTACAGTCCGTCCCCTTTAACCACTCGGGCACTCCTCCATCCTGTGACGGAACCTTGCAACGAGGCAGTCCGCTCTTCGAGGCTTGCAGCCCCAAATCGCGAGCGCCTTATGCAAAGACCGCTCTTCCGTGTCAACCGCAATGCAGACGCTTTTTGCGCCGGCTTGGGGATTGCGGTGCGGAAGCTCGGTTTGCAGCCGTGCCACAGCTTCGTATATAGCACCGTCATGAGTGCCAAGCCCCCTTCCCATACGCCCAAGGATTCGCATTACGCCCGGTTGCGGCGCGAGCATCGCTCGCAGACGCAAGCCGCGCAGCCGGCAGAAGAGGACACGCATGTGCGGCTTTATGGCCTGCACACGGTTCGCGCCGCCCTCGACAATCCCCGGCGCATCAAGCACCGGCTGCTTGCCACGCGTAACGCGCTTCAGCGGCTGGAGCTGCGCGAAGACAGTACCGTTCCGGTCGAGATCGTCGAGCCTCGCGTCATCGATGCGCAGGTCGGCCCGGACGCCGTTCACCAGGGCGTGCTGCTGGAAACCGAACCGCTGGCCACCAAGCGGCTCGATGCGATGGGCGACGCCAAGCTCGTTCTGGTTCTCGACCAGGTAACCGATCCGCATAATGTCGGCGCCATCCTTCGCTCAGCCGTCGCGTTCGGCGCGGCCGCCCTGATCACCACCTCGCGCCACAGCCCGCAGGAAAGCGGCGTGCTGGCCAAGGCTGCGTCTGGCGCGCTGGAGCACATCGACCATATCGAGGTTCGCAATCTAGCGGATGCGCTAGGCACCCTCTCCTCTTCCGGCTTCCAGACAATCGGTCTTGATTCGGAAGGGCCTGCCGAGCTGGAAGCAAGCTTCAGCGGCGATCGCGTCGCGCTGGTGCTGGGTGCGGAAGGCAAAGGTCTGCGTCAGAAAACGCGCGAAACGGTCGACGCGCTCGCCCGCCTCGATCTGCCGGGCGCGATCCGTTCGCTGAACGTGTCGAATGCCGCAGCCATCGCGCTCTATGCGGCGCGTGCGCATCTTCTGAAAGGCTGAGGCGTCGACCTAGTTGTCGAACAAGCCGCCAATGCCGGTCTGCTGGTGCAGGAAGATCGCCAAACCGATGAAGCAGACCGAAAGGCCGACGCCGCGCCAGTCGATCCGGCGCGCGCGGACCATGCGCACGATCTGGAAGATGCCGATCCAAAGTGCGGCAACGAAAAGGGCGAAGAAAACAAGCCTGATCATAAGCGTGACCGATCTGGGCTGATTGGGATGGTGCCCCCGGCAGGGACAAAGATCAAACCACATCCGGTTTGATACACCGAAAATCACACAACGATTACAGTCCCTTAGGGAAGCACCTCGTCTGATGACTTCACCCGTCTGGTGTACCAAGACGCCTCACGGGTGTACCTAGATGGGTAGCGAATGGTGGCCGCTAGGTCAACGGGAAAGCTCCGCCTGCCGGTTAAGACAAGCGGAGCAATCCGGGTTAGCGGAGGCTGGACTTGAAGCCTAGCTCGTCCGCGTTCTTCGCTGCCTCCTCCTTCAGCTGGTCGTTCCGCTCTTTCGCCAGAACAGAGGGCAGCTTCGGCGGCGTGTTGAACTCGCGAAGATCGTTCTCATAGTTCTCACGAAGCCGCCGTGCGATACCGGCCGCGATGTTGACCCCCGTTTTCCGGCCTGCCCTCTTCTCCCACCGCTCGACCGTCTGGCGGTCACTCTCAAGGCTCGACCACAAGGCGTCTCTTGCAACCTTTCGCTCGTCGGCGTCGGCCGCCCTCGCGGCTTCAGAGAGTGCCTGCTTCTCCGCATCCCTTTCCTGCCGCTTCCGGGTGAGCGTGTCGAAGTCGATCTTGAGCCCCCAGTTCAAAGGGGCGTTACCCTTGGTCCTGCTCATCACGATCCACTGTCCGTTAGCGACCTGATCAAGGTAGAGGTCGGAAACGTCGGGGATGCCCTCGGTTTTGCCGTATTCCTTGAAGGCGTCCTCCAAAGCTCGCTCGAAAAGCTCCGGCGCGTCCTTCGACATACCCGGCTGTTCCATCATCAGGACGCCGCCGACTTCAAATGTGCGCTCTTGGGCCTTCTGGATCACCCGCGCCTTGGCCGTATTCAAGTCCATTTGGCGATTGAGATTGGCCGCAAGCTGATCCTGCACCCACGCCCGGTTGTCGCCGTTCGGTCCTTCGTCTACGTCCAACTCGGAGAACACATCGTCCACGGCGTCCCGCATGTCCTCATAGGCGAGCTTCGCCTGGGCCCGCTGGGTGACCGTCCGGTTCGCCATCTGGGCCGCGTGAATGAGCGCATCGTTCGGCCCCATGAGGTCGTTACGCCCCGCCGCATACTGCTCAAGGAACTCCCGTGACTTATCGCTTGCAACCAGACGCTCCGCATAGGCTGGGTTAAGGTCATCAAGCTGCCGATACTCTTCCGCGATCCCGGCAAGAAACTCAGCTTGTTCTCCACCCTGAAGCACTCTGTCGATGCTCGACATTGTGACAGCGCCGTTGAACTTGCCCTGAAGCTCCTCGTCAACCACGCCGTTCCCGTCAAACCACGCGATGCGCTTCTTCAGGATCTGCTCACGAGTTTGCTGCGGGTGAGCGCCTTTGGCGAGGAGGCCTTCTTCTTCCTCCTTCAGGCCGGAGAGGAACCGCTTAACGCCTTCCTTCTCCTGCTCCTTGGCGGTGACGGTCACCGGGTCACCGTTGGGGCCTACGATCTCGACATCCTGCAAGCGGTAGCTTCCTCCTAGTCGATTGAGGTTCGCGAAGGCGCTTGCGTTGACCTGGGTGCGCTGCCCCACGGATTGATACTGGAGACGGCGCTTGTTCTCCTCCTTGGCTTCAGCGGCCAACAAGGTCTGCTTTCGAACGCTGGATCGCTCCAAGTAGTCGGAAGCCATAGCGTCAGTCAGCCATTCGTTCCCCGGCTTGCCCTTTAGGCCCTCGATCTGCTCCTTGGTTACGCGCCCATTCGCGACATCGTCGTCGAGCTTGGTGCGGAGGTCGAAAGAGGTTGAGTTGGCGTCTCGCTGGCGGATGCCCTCGGCCTGCTCGATGAGCTTCAGGCCCTTGTCGGTCATGCCGGAGACTTCGATCAGAGGACCAACGCCGCCGCGCTTGTCATGGAGGAGAGCCTTGACCAGCTCCGGGCGACCCTTGAGCGAGTATTCTTCGGCGAGGCGCAGGAGCGTGTCGTTTTGTGAGCGCCCGTCCAGCCCCCGGAAGGTCCGGTTCTGGCCCGACTGCTTGATCACTTCGGCGGCGATGTCCTCGGGCGTCTTGTTCGCCGTCAGGCCGTCATCCACGATCATGCGGAACTCGTCCACGACAGCCGTGTCGCGCTCAACCTGGGCGGTTTCTATTTTGCGCTTGAGATCGGCTTCACCGAACTGCTGGAGGAAGTTGTCCGTCCCTCGGTAGAAGGCTGCCTGCATGGCTGGATCGCCCAGACCGCCAGCATACTCCTTGCGCTTCTCCTCGACCCATGAGTTGAAGTCGCCTTGGCTCTGATCGAAGCCGCCGTTGTTGTACTCGTCGGTGATGTGCTGGCGGAACTCATAGGCCGCCTTCGATCCGACAAGCGAGAGAACGCCGTCCTTCTGGATGCGACCTTTGGCTTCGGGGAACTTCTTCATCGCATCTTCCAGCGACATGCCGGCGATGCTGTCCGCGAAGGCTCGATTGGCCTCGCTGTTGGGGTCCTGACGTTCCCGCTCGGCCACCGTACCGTACGCCGAAAGGGCCCCGTTAAGGGACCCCAAGGCGTCGGCTAGGGCTGCTAGGTTCTTCCCACTCTCTTGCTGTTGAGGGCGGACATAGGTGCTTCCGGGAACGCCCGTGGGCTGGATCGCTACCTGACGAATTTGTGGGGTCGTGTTGTTTGTGCCGAAGAGGCCATTAGCCAATCGGGTTCTCCATGTTGGGTTTAGGGAAAGAAGAAAAGGCCCCGCAGCGAGTGCGGAGCCCGGAAGGGACTGGTTAGTCCCGTGGTGCCCTTGTCGGGCGGTCTTGCACGAGATGGGAGTACAGGGCCGCGACCGGCAGGAAGTTGCCTAACGGGACGAAAGCCCGCCATCCGGCTTTAAGCTCGCCCTGCGTCATCTCACGGCCGCTTATCGTCGCGTCTGCAAGCCCTCGCGAAAACTGGCGAGCGCTTCCGATTTGATCCACTGCGGGAGAGCCAAAGAAGGCGTCCGTGGGGGAACCACTCGCCCGCGCCGTGCCAAATTGAGCACCGGCCGGCGTGAACATGAGGGCGCTGTCCATAAGCATCGGGAGAATTGAAGCCGACGCGGAACGAGCCCAACCCTGCTTTGCGACGTTTGCAGGGTCCAGCTTTTCATCCATGAAAGCTTCCCATCCATCATCCGTCGCCCATGCTTCAGGAGCGGTGCGGACAAGGTATGTGGCAGCCCCGAAGGCAAGTTCCCCGGTTAGTAGAACGGCCATACGCGGGTCCATGTGGTTGACCGCGTAAAGCGAAGACTTCGCCCAAGCTCCGAAGACGAACGAACGGAACTGCACGAACATCGACGCAATCGGGTGAGACATCCAGCGGTGAAGGCCGCCCACATCGTTCCGCTGCACAAGTCGGTCCACGAAGCGGTTGAGCGTATATGAGAACTGGGTGACTGCCTCCGGGTCCCAATTCTGCGACCCCAGCGAAACGAGCTTTGATCCGTCCACCTCCGCATGAGCAAGCATGTTGCCAAAGACGCGCTGCGCTTGCTCCTCCCCAATGCCGGCTTGTGCCAACCGCGCCCGGTCCATCTTCGCCAGCTTGCCTAGGTCGAAGTCGCCCGCTTCAGTTTGGACGCGCCGCGCCATATCGAGGAGCTGTTGCGACACGGCCTTGGCGGCCCATCGCACCTGATAGTCTTGGACGGCCCGCATTAGAGAGACTTCGGCGGTTCCCCGTTGGCCCCAATCGAGCGCCACGTCCAAGCCGTTGGCGAGCTTTGAGGAGGTTGCCGCCCCGATCCTGTCGTCCGCATAGCGGAGGTCAAGGTTGCCGACTAGACCGTCCAAGCCTGCACCTGTCATGTGCTCCAGTTCGGCTAGGAGTGTGTCCCGCCTGGGCACCGAACGGCCCGCCTCGTCTACCATGCGACCGATTGCGGGTAGCTGTGAGGCCGCCGCACGGAAGCCGGTGGATGCGACCACCTTCCAACTCTCCTGCACTTGGTTTAGCCCCATGTTGGACATGAGGCGGACGAACTGCATGGACTTGAGCCGGCGCGTCCACTGGGCGTAAGCCTTCTCCTGCCCCATGACGGGGATGCCGTTGACCCGCTTCCAACCGAAGTCGATGTTCTCGATTGCCGTTTCCATCGCCGAGCGGTGCCGATCATAGCCGCCCGGAAGCGCCCGGTAGCCGTCGCGAACCCAGCTCTTCAGCCGCTCTAGATCGCCCTCGCTTCTAATCCCGTCGAAGATCAGTTCCCCGGACTTCGGGTCCCTGATCCGGGTGTCCGCAAAGGCTATGCGGCCGGTCATCGAACGGGCATAACGACGGTCCAAGAACTCGCTGTCGTTGATGAAGAGATCGTCCGGCCGCAACTCCAGCAAACCGCCGTCTCTCGTCCGCACTTGCGCGGCGAAGCGGTAGTCCATGACAGTTCGGCGCTTCAGCCGTGACACGCCGTTGGAACCGTCTGGCCTCTTCGCAGCGGAAGCATCCACCACGCTGGACAAGACATCGAACGCCTTGTCTAGCTCGTCATCCGCCAAGTCGGTGCCGTCTGTCATCGCCCGCTTGAATGCCTGCTTAAAGGCATCTCGATCTCCTAGGCCGATCGCGCCGGCAAAGCTGTCTTCGATGCCATAGCCTGCCCTGCGAATGTTTCCCCAGTAGCCCTTAGCCATTTTACGCACGAGCTTGTCGTCAATCTCACCGTGAGCGCGGCGGATCGCTTCCGCGAAAAAGGCTTCCATGTCCTGGTGGTGGATACGCCTGTCCAGTTCGGCGATGCGGTGATGATCCGCGATCTTCGGCGAGTACATGCGCCCTTTAATCAGTTCCCCGCCGAGGCCAACGCGCTCCAACTCACCCGCAAAGTCAGCATACAGTTTCTGACGAGCAGTTGCGGCCTTGATCACGGCGGGGTGCGCATCGGCTGGGGGAAATGGGTCCCTCGTGAACTCCTCCACAGCGACCCGGAACTCCTGGGCCTTTCGGGCTCGCGATACAGGGTTGAGGAGCGTTGCGCCACTTTCTGAGACGTACTCCCTCATGGCTGGCTGATAGACCGCCTGAAGATTGCCTAGCAACTTACGCTCCAGCGCCGACGCTCGGACGGAAGCGCTAGCCTCAACTACTGAGTGCCCCACCGTCCCGGCCGGCTCGTCATAGATCGCGAAGCCGGCAAGTCGGGCCCTAGGATTGGCGCTAGTCGTCAGTTGTCCGGCCGCGTCGAAACGGGCCCTACCTCCAAAGCCGCGATCCACATCCGCGTTGTCAATCCCCCACTCTTCCGGCACGAAGCTATCCCGACGCTCTCGGTTGAACATCGCACCGGCAGAACCACGTCTGTTTTCGACCACTGGGAGGCCGCTGGGCAAGACTTGAGGAGCTGACTGGGCCGATGTTGCCAAAGCCCCTACCTTGCCCGTCTGGACCGCCTCCCCGCCTATTTCCGTGAGCCTCTGGGCCTCGTGACGGGTGGCCGGGTTTCGAGCAAGTGGGCCTGCTATCCCGCCTAGAAGAGCGCCCACACCGAAAGCCATAGCTGCGTCGGTATTAGGGTCGTCCAGCCCGTACTTAGCGGCAAGCTCAAGGCCTGCGTTCGCGGACCCGCCAATCGCAGCCCCCGTCAGCATCTTACCGGCGAAGGTACGCGCAACGCTCATCGCCGCCGTACCGCCCTTGGAAAGGAAGGCAAAGGGCAGCATGATCGGGTCTGCCACGCCTGCCAGTAGGTCCGCCGTAAGGGACGACATCACCCCGGAAGCGGCCGCCCTTTCATCCCGTTCGGCCATCTCTTGCGCGTATTTCAAGCGGAGATGTCGGTTATCCGCCGACGATCCGGTCAAGACATAGTCGTGGTAGCGTTCCGGGAGGGTCTTGGTGATGTCCTCCCACTCCGGCGCTGTCCATCCCATGTCGTTCGGGTCTAGCGCCCCTTCGGAAGCCCATCGCGCAATCTTTGCCGTGTACCAGTTCTGAGCGGCGCTGTCGTAAAGCTGCTCGGAAAAGGACCCGTATGCCTTGGCGGATTGTGCCTCGTTCTGGGCCGTGACTTCTATGAGGGTCGGCGCGTGGGGCGCTAGATGGTCGTCATAGACGTGCAGTTCATTCGCGGGTCCGTCCGCTTCCGAGTAAGGCACGTGGGGTGCCGGCGTGAACTCACCACCTAGAAGCGCGAAAGCCTTGGCCTTGTGCCCTTCCATTTGGTTTTGCACCTTGTCCCGCACACTCCCGGCCGCGCCGCCCGCCGCTTCGTCCGATCGGTCATAGAGGCCGGGGCCGCCCGCGTTGATCGTTGAGTAAAGGTCCAGCAAGCCCATACCCGGCTTGAAGCCGTGGTCCACGAGGTAGTCAGCCGAAGCACGAACGGCTTTCTCTGCCGACATGCCCTCATAGTAGCCGTACTTCTCTCGCTGGGGCTTGCCCATCTGGATAAGGCCGATGTGCTGGCCCCATTTGGTCGTCGGGCCCTTCTTCCATAGGTCGAAAGTGCCACCCGTCTCGTATGACATGACCGTCGCAAGGTCATGAGGGTTAGCACCGATGCGCTGCGCTTCCGCCTTAATGGCTTCCGCGAGGGTATTGCTCAATCATGTCTCCTGGAAAAAGAGGCTAAAGCGCTCTTCGCTCGCCTTTGAGGCTTCTTGTCGTGCCCGACGCTCGGCTTCCTCGAAGCGCTTGTCGGTGTGTCGCCGCACCCATTGCCAGCTTAAACGCGGATGGCCTTGGACCGCCTCGTCCAGTTGCAGCCAAAGGTCGGCGTTCTTGACTTCCGCGCCCGAAGCATTGCGCATGTTTCTAGCTTTCCAACCGGCCAGCCACTCAACGACACCTTTCACGAGCATCTCGTTGTCGGTGTAAATGGTCGCCTGATGTTCTGGCCGGAGGGTACGGACCACGTGTATCGCGGCTTGCATCTGCATTCTAATGTTGGACGTTTCCGGCTCTCGCCCGACGAGGATGGTCTCAACCCTCTCTCCGCCGTCCGCTTCAGTTCGGATGATCGCGCACCAGCCTCCCGGTCCCGGCTGCGGACGACAAAGGCCGGTGATATGCACAACCACACGGTCTGCATTCAGTTCGTCTAGGTGTGCCATTACAGCCTCCTAAGTTGTTGAATTGATTGGCTACCGATTGGATAGCCTGTACGATATGACCACCTGGAGGGTGAACAGCACCACTTAGAAGTCAGACAGGGTGTCATCGTCGTCTTCCGCTCCCCAGTCGTCAAAATCCACAAGGCCACGGGCTATCTCGGCGAAGGCTTGTGCTCCGATGATCTCAGCCAACGCCTGCACGATCACGTCGCGGCGGTGGTGGAGCTTCCGGCCAAAGGCTTTAGTCAGCCGCTTGCGATACTCTTCAAGCTCCCCCGCGCCGTCGTCTAACTCCCACTCGGAAACATGTTCGTCCCCTTTTGCCAGCCGAACGGCTTCCGCGAGAGTTCCCCAATCGGTGCCCGGATGTCCGGCCTCTAGGCTGGTCTTCAGCTTCCGCAGACTGGCGACGAACGAAGTACCCATCCCACTCCACTCAGCCTGTTCCCGCTTGGAGCCCTTCCCGATCACGACAAACTTCCATGCGAGTGCTTGTCGCTGTGTATGACTGAGAGGGAGGAAGTGGCGGGAATTGGCCCTGCCAGACTCCACCAACGCGTCCGCGAGGCTCCCACCGATACGCACCACCGGGACCTTAAACCCGCGCCTGTGGGCCCTATAGGCGGCAAGGCGGTGGTGTCCGTCCACACAGTAGTCAGCGCCAGCAATCTCATAGACCGTAATCGGGTCTAACAGTGCCTCTTCGTCGGGCTTAGCCTGAAGCGCACGTCCAAGAACCTTCGCATGGAAGGTAAAGCCGCCGTTGTCCCCTTCCCGCCCCGAAGAGCGAGCCGCAAAGACCACTGGAACGCACCTGATGGAACCTAGAGGTACTCTGTCGGGCCCAAGCGGTTTGCGTTGCCGTCCTTCAGCCGCCAGTTTCTCTAGACGTGTGAACTCACCGGCAAAGCTGCGTCCACTCACTGGTCGGGAAACTCGTGTCGATTGAACGCTGCGATCCTGTGAGCTTCAGACGCATCCGTCCGTCGCGCAAAGCCTGATGCTTCATATAGGTTGGTGCGTCTTAGGTCTGTTCGGTCGCCATTTCGGTACTTAGCAACCTCATTTCGCGCTAGCCGCAAGATGGCGCGACCCACGCTCACCTGTCGCCCCGATGCTTGGTAAAGACCTGTCCGAACGAACTCGATCCCGGACTTTCCATCACGGTTGAGATACCAAGACCCGGTTAGGCCATCGCGCCTCAGTCGGTCATAGTCCGCGGCCTCGGCTATGGCATAGCGGCCTGGGCGATTACCTAGTGGAACGCGCACAAGAGGCGTTCCCGTTGTGTCGTGAAAGCGCTCAACCCCGCATGGGTCCGTCGCCTCGTTGTTCATGATCGTGTTGATCTCCTACTACGGAAAAGAAAAGGACCCCTCGACGGTCTGCCGAAAGGGTCCTGATGGTTGGTGATGGGTGTGGGTCGCTGCTACGGAGCCGTTAAACAGGTTGATACTGACGGACGTAGCTCCTGAGACGAGTTGTAATTGGCTTTCATGCGCTGCGGTCACCCTTCGCCAGCCTTTTCATAGCCTCAACGGCTACCGGCTCCGGCACTAGGGAGAACAGGCTTTGCAAAGAGCCGGCGGCCATCCGCGCGTAAGCATCGACGCCGTTCCCTGTCAGCAAAGCGCCGTCCGCAATCTCTCCTACCGCCGCGCTTGCGAAACTGATGGTGTTGGAAAGCGCCCCTACCGCCAGCCGCTCAAGACCGCTCTGGGCGTCGATGGGGCGGCCTGGGGTCATGTCCGTGGCGTGGCGTAGCTTTGCGAAGGCTTCAAGGGCGACGACGGCCCTTATCACGTTCTCGTCGGTGCGATTTGCCTGCTCTGAAACGTCCCGAAGCTCGGTTGCTAACCACCGGATGCCGCCGACAAGTAGCCCGATCTCTCTGGCGTCAATTGGAGTGAGCGCCGGTACATCGGCCCCCAGCGTCTTACGGTGCGTTGATCTAGTAGTCTTCTTCCGCGAGGTGCTTGTGGGTGCCTTCCTGGGCCGCCGTATGCTCAAGACACAGAGCCTCGGATCGGCCGGCCCCATACGTGCTGTACAGCGGCTTCACGCGTGTTTCGGTCAAGCGTCCGAAACGCCTCCGCGATCTTAGCCTCCGCGAGGAGAATGTCTTGCAATAGGGGAAGTGCGGAGAGAGGTTGTCCCTCCTCCAGCGCGTCGGCTACCTCGTTCAACCTCCAGGCCGCGAAGCGTAGGCTCCTGGCTGCGGTGTCGTCATCGGTAGGCGTGGACGGGATGAAATTGTTAGCGACGAACACTGAAAGGCTCCTGAGTGAAGGGCTGTCTACCCGTTCCCATCAATGCGCCGACCTCTTCCACCATCAAACCACTATTTTGATGATTGACGCGAATCTAAACAAGCGTCCGCATGAAACGTCCCTTCAACGGGATAATAAAACATAGAACTAACAAGCGGATCAGATCGAGTTTCAAAAGCATTGTCCCACGCATGGGCTATATGGTCATTTTGTCACACCTTGTTAGGAGGCGCGGAGGATGCGAAACACACTTGATCGGCTCATTCCAAGCTCTGTCGCGATAGTGTCAGCACTCTTCCCGTCCGCCTTCAACTTGTGAACGTCTGCCGACTTGCGCCGCGCCGTTGGTGCCCTGCCCTGGTACTTGCCTTCGGCCTTCGCCTTCGCAATGCCCTCTAGCTGTCGCTCTAGCATCATCTCCCGTTCAAACTCGGCAATGGACCCCATGAGGTTCACCATGAGCTTGCCCGTGGGCGTCCCCGTGTCGAGCCCTATAGCGAGGATGCGTAGAGCCACGCCCTTGCTGCGTAGCGCGTCCATGATTTCCACGAGGTTCCCCATAGAACGCGCCAAGCGGTCCAGCTTAGTTACCACCAGCGTGTCGCCTTCCCGGAGGTAGTCTAGGGCCCGGGATAACTCCTGCCGCTTGGTGGCGACCGACGACACTTGCTCTTGGAAAACCTTTTCGCAGCCGGCCGCTGCTAGGTCGCGTATCTGGGCGTCAAGGCCGGCGGTCTGCTCAACGGTGGATGTTCGGGCGTATCCGATGATGGAAGCGGGCATGTTGGGTGTCCTGTTTGTGCCACTAGGTTCTTAGATAAGATGACACCGTTGTGCCAAATGTCAATACCCACTCTTGTGGCACTATCTTCCGGCACTCTTTAGGGGAGTCATTAGGCCCTGCCCTTGTGGCACTTTCTTTGATGTTGCACCTTGAAGATGCCCTTGCGGCAACTTAGCTTAGGACTAGTCCTCATCCGAGGGGACGGGAAGGAGCTTCTTTTGCAAGCTTTTTTGGTGTCCCTAACTCTCAAGGCTCGGCGGTTGGCCCTGCCCTGAGGCGTCTCTAAACGGGGACTTGGGTTAAGATCGAAACGTATCCACCAGTGGGCCAACACTGGGGGTCTGCTAATTTTGGCAAACGAGACTCCCCTTCAACGGGGTTGAAGCGTTGGGCTCGCCGTCCCGCAGATATGATCGATGATGTGACGTAGAGATGCCTCGCACGAGGCGGATGGAGTCAACCCTCGGGGCGGATGCCCGGAGGCGTGACCAACCGGAAGCTGAATGCGCCAGCGAGAACGCCGCATCGAACCCTCCATAGGAAAGGCACCCCCACGGGGGTTACTAGGGGGCTGCAACTTTCGAGTTCGAGCCCTCAGATTTTTCTGCCGAATTTAGACGGCGGTTCATCCGCTTAGCGCGGTGGTCGCTATACCTGTGAAGAACCCACCGAACGTTTTAACGATGTCCTGAGCTGCTTTCAGCTTGGATTGGTTTTATGGCGTATCCTTCCCCGTCAGAAGGACCACAATAGAACCCAGAAACGCGATAGCCATGACGACTAAGACCATCAGGAGCAGCCAAGGCATTACCCAGCTTAATTGTCCACGTACAGCCGCATCCTGGCTCGCTGCGTAAGCTGGACTGGCTATCAACGAACCAGTCAACCGAAGCAGGTCGACGACTCTTGTCCAGTACACGTAAGTGAGGGTGATAAGGGCAAGGACGCCGCTGATCAGCGTGGCATAAAGTAGAATGCCGCCGCGTTTTTCCTGCTCTTGAGCCGTGTACATCCCCGCTTCGTTGAGGAGCAGCAGGTGGAGGAAATCAGCGTCCTCGCGGTTGATCTGGTATCTTTCTACCAGCGCCTCCAGCCGTGCTGATTTTGCCACCTGAAGGTCAGCCTGTCGCCGGCCTGATCGGTAGCCGCCCCACGCCACGCCTCCGATGAGGACAAGCAAGGCGAGGTTGGCCAGCAGTTGGAAGTACGCGGGTATTTGCACGTCAATCTCCTCGCCCATACGTTGAAATCTTGTCTACACTTCCGCGTGTGGACTGTCAGGCGTCAGCTACTAACCATCAAGGGCTTTCTTAAGCGCCGCGCTCGTCACCACCAAACGCCCCTCCTCACTCCCATAGTCGTCGCCTACCTTGCCTGAAGAGTGGCC
>NZ_DAMBUH010000018.1:15269-20641 GCF_032053605.1 Tianweitania sp. | reverse complement strand
ATCATATCTTGCACCGAAGACGGCACAGCCGCCGCCCTAAGCCGATCCTTCATGTTGTGCCGGAGGGAGTGAGTGGAAACCTTCGCGTCAGCCACGATCTTCCGCACGTGCTTCATAAGAGCCGCTGATGCGCTGTTAGGGCCGTTCTCAGTTGCGTACCGAGGAAACACCAGCGCCCTTCCCTTAGCCGCCTCAACGGCCTCCTTGGCGGCTTCTAGGGCATCACCGATTAAAGGAACCCAGCGGTGTGACGCGGCTGTCTTCACTCGGCGGTCCTCGTGCCAAGTGACCTCAACATAAGGTAAGTCGGCTTCCGTATGCACGTCTTGGACGCGCAACCCAGTGACCTCAGCAAGTCGGCATCCAGTGCCCTCCAATAGCCGCCAAATCAGCTTTATCTCGGGCTGCTTGTTGCGGCCGATAAGTCTCTCCCGTACCGCCTTCAATTCCTCAACACTGAAGGGTCGCCGCTTGGTGCGGGCAAGGTCTACCCCGCCACCCGCTGGCGCCTCCAGGCTCGCAAAAGGGTTGCGAAAGCCTTCTAGCTCAAACTCACGGGCTGCGTGGTTGATGATGGCCCGGAGGTCGTTGAGGTATCGATCCACGGTTGCGGGAGATCCGATCGCCCCAAGCATCGCTTCCTGTACCTTGCGAGCATCCGCTCTGCGTAGGGTCTTCAACTTCGGATCACGGCCAAGGGCGTCGGTCACATACTTCACAACCCGTTCGGCTCTTAGCTCGTTACGGCGTTGGGTCTTTAGTCCCGACTGAGAAGTGGCAAGCCGGTCTTTAACGTACAGACGCTTGGCATCCTCAAGGCTAGGAGTGGGTGGCGGCAAAGGCGACGAGGATGCAAGCGACCCGGCAAGGGCCGCGTCCTCGACACTCACGTCTAGCGGGTAACCGGTCTCCGGGTCTTCGGGGTACTTGGCTGCGATCCGGTCGCGCTCGGCTTCACGTCCGGCCCATGTCGCTTCAAAGTCTTCGCCGTCAGGGTCGAAGCCTAGCTCCCGGAGCCGCTTCCGCGTAAGGTCGTGCCTCTCCAAGTCGGTCGCCGGCCTTGGTGACAGGAGTCCTTCCTTCACTGCGACAGACCGCCGCGCTGTGTCCAGCGCCCTCTCCGCCTCCGCGTTGACCTTGTGATACCGCCTTGCGGCCTCCGCTTCCGAGCTTCCAAGCGGGTAGGTCAACTCCCGCTTGCCAATCGCTGGCCGGAGTTCTTCAGGAACTTTGCGCCTATAGCGCCAAGTCTGTCCGCGTTTTTGTACGTGTTTGAGCATCAATCCCACTGCTCGCGCTCCGAGATGGGCGGAGTTTGTACCGCCTGGTGTACCTAGGAGGAAGCGCTATCCCTTGAACCGTAAGGGTTCTGCGGTCGTCGAGGTGAGATTTGGTGCCCCCGGCAGGAATCGAACCCGCGACCTTCGGTTTACAAAACCGCTGCTCTACCAGCTGAGCTACAAGGGCACTGGAGGCGGCGCTTATCACATCCGTTGAACAAGTCAAAGCGAAGCCGCATTGCCCCTGCGAAACTTTGCTTCGCTTGATCTGCGTGGTAACCGATGCGGCCGCCCGGCAATCTTCGTTGTCGGTTCGGGGTCGGTTCAGGCCTGGAGCTTCACAGTTGACGCGCACGGATAATCCGAAACTGGCCTTTGTCGCTTCCGACAGTGAGGAAGCGGCGTCGGCATCCGACAGCCTTTGCGCCCGCTATGGCTGCGTCAGCACCGCCGAGGCGGACGTGATCGTGGCGCTTGGCGGCGACGGCTTCATGCTGCAAACGCTGCGCGAAAACATGTCTGCCGGCAAGCCGATCTATGGCATGAACCGCGGCACGGTCGGCTTTCTGATGAACGAATATAACGAGGACGGGCTGGTTGAGCGCATCGCCGCCGCCGACGCCGCGAAAATTCGGCCCCTCAGCATGGAAGCGCGCACAACCGACGGGCGAACGGTTACGGCGCTGGCCATCAACGAAGTGTCTCTGTTTCGCCAATCCTACCAAGCCGCCAAGCTGTCCATCACGGTGGATGGGCATCCTCGCATGGAGGAGCTGATCTGCGACGGAATCCTCGTTGCCACGCCCGCCGGCTCCACCGCCTACAACCTGTCGGCACAAGGGCCGATCCTGCCGCTTCAAGCGCGCCTGCTCGCCCTCACACCGGTCAGCCCGTTCCGGCCGCGGCGCTGGCATGGTGCGCTTCTGCCCCATACGGCGGAAGTCCGCTTCGACGTTCGCGAGATCCAGAAGCGTCCCGTGAATGCGGTGGCCGACAACATCGAAGTAAAGTCGGTTGTTTCCGTCACCGTGAAAGAGTCGCCGCGGGCGCGGGTGACCGTTCTGTTTGATGCAAGTCATTCCTGGGACGATCGAATTTTGCTCGAACAATTCCGATACTAGAGGAAATCGCACGAATCTTGGCTGGACTCAGCGCGCGAGCTTGACAAAGCACGCGCGTGGACGTAACGCGCCCTCAGCATTCCCCGGTCTTCCGGCGACCGGGACGATCTCGCGCCGACCATCGTTCCGCGCCTAGAACAGCAAAGATCACGCCCACGTGTCTTCCGAAGATACCATCGTCCAGCAGGACGTAACGTTCGCAGACCTCGGCCTGTCGCCGAAAGTCCTCTCAGCCGTTACCGATGCCGGCTATACGAAGCCGACGCCGATCCAGGCTGGCGCCATTCCCCACGCCTTGCAGGGCAAGGACATCCTGGGCATCGCGCAGACGGGTACGGGCAAGACCGCCGCTTTCACGCTCCCGATGATTACCCGCCTTGAAAAAGGCCGTGCCCGCGCTCGCATGCCGCGCACGCTGATCCTCGAGCCGACCCGCGAGCTGGCGGCACAGGTTGAAGAAAACTTCGTCAAATACGGCAAGAACCACAAGCTCAACATCGCTCTGCTGATCGGTGGCGTGTCCTTTGACGATCAGGAACGCAAGCTCGAGCGCGGCGCGGATGTGCTGATCGCAACGCCCGGTCGTTTGCTCGACCATCGCGAGCGCGGCAAGCTGCTTCTGACCGGCGTCGAGATCCTGGTGATCGACGAAGCCGACCGCATGCTCGACATGGGCTTTATCCCGGACATCGAGCGTATCTGCGAGATGATCCCGTTCACCCGCCAGACGCTGTTCTTCTCGGCAACCATGCCGCCGGAGATCACCAAGCTGACGGAAAAGTTCCTGCAGGCGCCGGTGCGTGTCGAGGTGGCCAAGCCCTCCTCCACGGCGACCACGGTGACGCAGCGCCTCGTTAAGTCAGCCTCCAAGGCATGGGATAAGCGCGCCGTTCTACGACGCCTCATCGACGAAGAAGGCGTTGCCGTCACCAACGCGATCATCTTCTGCAATCGCAAGGTTGATGTGTCCGAGCTTTATCGCTCGCTGACCAAATACGAATACTCGGCCGGTGCTCTGCATGGCGACATGGACCAGCGCGCCCGCATGCAGACGCTGGATGCGTTCCGCAACAACAAGCTGAAGCTGCTGGTGGCGTCTGATGTGGCCGCCCGCGGGCTTGATATTCCGGCGGTCAGCCACGTCTTCAACTTCGACGTGCCGATCCATGCCGAAGATTACGTCCACCGCATCGGCCGCACGGGTCGTGCCGGACGGTCGGGCAAGGCCTTCACACTGGTGACCAAGTCCGACAGCAAGTATCTGGATGCCGTCCAGAAGCTGACCAACCAGTCGATCGAGTGGCTCGATGGTGACCTGTCGACGCTTCTGCCGGAAACCGAAAGCGACGACGCACCGCGTCGTGGCCGCGGCGGTCGTTCCGATCGCACGACTCGCAGCCGTGATCGCGGTGAACGCCGCGAGCCGCGTGAACGCAGACCTGAAGCGGCGCCAGTCGTTGCAACAGAAGTCGAGGACGCTCCAGCACCTCGCTACGATCGCCGCGATGCGATCCGTCAGGGCAATGCAGAGCGTCAGGAAGCGCGCGCACCGCAGCCGCGCCGTGATCGTGACGATCGCAACCGCCGCTATCGCGATCAGGACGACGTCAACACGGTGGTCGGTTTCGGCGACGACATCCCCGCCTTCATGAAGATCGTGGTTCCAGCCGTTCCGGCCTGATCAGCGCTTCGCCGCTTCGATCCGCATGGCGCTCTCATAGGCCAGGCGGGTCCATCCCGCGAGTTGATCGCGATCATCGAGAATATCGGCCGGTAAGGACCAATACGGCATCTTGACCGGCTGCTTCGTTCGCTTGTTCTCGTAGACCCAGCGTGTCCCTCCCGCCGCCTCGTAGAAGCGGCCGGTCTCTTCATCCCCCTTCAGCATGATCTCGTCGTACAAGAGAATCCCGACGATCAAGCCGCGATGATAGATGCCCTTGCCGCTGAACATGCGGCGGATCTCGACGGCGCCCAGTCCGTCGAACATCTCTCGAATCGCTTCATCATCCATGGCCACCCTCCGGGAACGGCAACGCGCCTCACCTGTTTTCTTCCTGATCAGAAAAGGAAGAACAAGCCATGCCTTTGTTGCTCGAAGGGTCGTGCCGCTGCGGCGCCGTTAAATTCTCGGTGCAGAGCCACACGCCTGTGCCGTATCAGCGCTGTTATTGCTCCATCTGCCGCAAGCAGCAGGGCGGCGGCGGATATGCGATCAATCTCGGAGCCGACAACACGACGCTGAAGATCGAAGGCAAGGCGCATCTTGGGGTTTATCGCGCCACCATCGAAGACGACGAGCATGAGCACTGTGAGGTCTCGTCAGGCGAGCGCAACTTCTGCCGGGAATGCGGCTCGGCGCTTTGGCTCTACGATCCGTCATGGCCGGACCTCGTTCACCCCTTCGCCTCGGCAATCGACACGGATCTGCCGAAACCGCCAAGCTCGGTCCATCTCATGCTGAAATACAAGGCGTCATGGGTAGAGCCGCAGATCGGGCCCGATGATGCGACCTTCGACCTTTACCCCGAACAGTCGATTGAGGACTGGCACCGGGAAAGAGGTGTCTGGGTCGAATGAACTCAGGCCGCGCCCTGAGCGCGGGCTTCAGCCAATGCCTTCAGGTCGGCCGGCTGCAATTCCACGGACTCACCACAGCCGCAGGCCGATGACTGATTGGGATTGTTGAATACAAAGCCGGAGCGCAGCTTGGTTGTTTCGAAGTCCATCTGCGTACCAAGGAGGAACAAGGCCGCTTCCGGCGCGACATAGACATGCGCGCCGTCATGCTCGACGTGATCGTCCTTTGCATTGACCTCGCTGACGAGATCAATCGTGTATTCCATGCCGGCGCAGCCGCCCTTTTTCACGCCCACGCGGATGCCATGCACCTCGTCGCGATCATCCACGATTTCGCGCACGCGCTCGGCTGCGCGATCCGTAAGGCTCATGACGCTGAAACGTCCCATCT